>JALYPE010000691.1 GCA_030856525.1 Pseudomonadota bacterium
ATCCGCTCAACACCGAGGCGGCCAAGCAGTACCAGGAAATGTACGACCAGCAGCTGGCCGTTTCCATGTCCCGTGAAGGCGGCGGCATTGGTTTGGCAGACGTGCTGATGCGCCAGATGTCGAAGAACAAACCGCTGGCACCGGGCGAAGCGGCAACGCTGTCCGCGGCCAAGCAGGAAGCAGCGAAAGCGGCAGCCCATACGCCGATTGCCGCCGGCACGGTCGCCACCGATGGCCCGTTGTCGCGAATCAACGGCCAGCGTCCGCTGTGGGCTTCGCGTGCCGTCAATGCACCGCAAGCGGCGGGCGAGGGCGGCCATCGCAACGACATGGAATTGATCAATCAGCGTCGTCTGGCCTTGCCGCCAAAACTGGCCGATCGCTTGCTCGCCGGTCTGGTGCCTTCGGCCACGGTGAACACTGCCACCGTCAACAAGGCACCGTTGCCGGAGCGCACCGCGACGGCCACCGGCACGGGCGCATTGTACAACGGTGACTGGCTGGCGAATGCGCAAGCGGCGGCGAATCCCGGTCTGCAGATTCACGGGCGCGCGATTGCGCAAATTCCGCTGGCACCCGCGAAGAAAGCGTTCAGTTCCTCGGATGAATTCGTTAACACCATGCTGCCGATGGCCAAGGAAGCGGCCGAGCGCATTGGCGTCGATCCGCGTTATCTGGTGGCTCAGGCCGCGCTGGAAACCGGTTGGGGTAAATCGGTCATGCGCGCGCAGGACGGCAGCAGCAGCCACAACCTGTTCGGCATCAAGGCCAGCAGCAACTGGAAGGGTGATTCGGCGCGCGCCATCACCAGCGAATTCAGGAATGGCGCGATGGTCAAGGAGACGGCGCAGTTCCGTTCCTATGAGTCTTACAAGGACAGTTTCCATGACCTGGTAACGCTGCTGCAAAGCAACGATCGCTATCAAGATGTGCTGAAGTCGGCCGATAACCCAGAACAGTTTGTACGCGAGTTGCAAAAGGCCGGTTACGCAACCGACCCGAACTACGCGAACAAGATTTCGCAGATAGCCAAGCAGATGACGAGTTACCAAAACTACGCTGCAGCGGGCGCTTCAACCACGCCTCTATAGGCACTAGGCATAAGGTCTGAACCATGAGTTTGCTCAATATCGGGATGTCGGGTCTGGCCGCTGGCCAATCCGCATTGATGACAACCGGCAATAACATTGCCAACGTCGACACCGCCGGGTACTCACGCCAGCAAACAGTGCAAGGCACCAAAGCCTCGCAGCAGTACGGCAACGTCTTCATCGGCAGCGGCACGACACTGGCCGATGTGCGTCGGGTGTACAACAGCTACCTCGATGCGCAGCTGCAGACCACGACTTCGTTGAACAGCGATTCGGCTGCCTATCTGAACCAGGTGACGCCGCTGGACAAACTGCTGTCCGACAGCGGCACCGGCCTGAACGGCGCCCTGACCAAATTTTTTGCATCGGTGCAAAACGTCAACGCCAAACCGGGTGATGACGCGTCCCGTCAGTTGCTGCTGAGCGACGCGCAGGCCTTGAGCAATCGCTTCAACTCGATCTCTTCGCAGTTAACCGAGCAGAATGCCAACATCAACGGCAACCTGACGAGCATGGCCGATCAGGTCAACAAGCTCGCCACGACCATTGCGCAACTGAACCAGAAGATCTCTGAAGTCTCCGGGGCTGGCGGCACGCCGAACGATCTGCTCGATGCCCGTAATGAAACCGTGCGCCAGCTGTCGACCTTCACCGGTGCGCAGGTCGTTGAGCGTGAAGGTAGCCTCGACATTTACCTGGGCAGCGGTCAGCCGCTGGTCATGGGCAATACCGTCAACAAACTGGAAACCGTGCCGAGCAAGGACGACCCGGGTCGCCTCGCGTTGCAGCTCAATCGCGGTTCCAGCAGCGTCGACATCACCTCGATCATGACTGGCGGCGAGATTGGCGGTCTGTTGCGTTATCGCAGCAACGTGCTTGACCCGGCCATGAACGAACTGGGTCGAGTGGCGCTGGTCGTCGCAGACCAGATGAACACGATCCAGGCCCAGGGCATCGACAAGAACGGTGACTTCGGTTCGACCCTGTTCAGCGGCATCAACAGCGCCGCACAGATGGCACAGCGCAGCGTCGCTACCATCGGCAACAGCGTCGGCTCGGGCAACTTCGAGGTGAGCATCGAGGACACCGGCAAGCTGACCCTCAACGATTACAAGGTCACGTTTACCAGCGCCACCGACTACACCGTGCAGCGTCTGCCGGGCAACGCGGCGGTAGGTTCTTACAGCACCACGACCACGCCGGCGCCGGTAATCGACGGGTTCTCCCTGAAGCTGGCCGGCGGCACCGCTGCGGCCGGTGACACGTTCAAGATCACCCCGACGCGCAACGCTGCGTCCACCATCAAGACCGAGATGACCGACTCCAAGCGTCTGGCCATCGCCGCACCGCTGGGCGCCGCCATTGCTGCCGGCGGCAGCGGTACATTGTCGATTCCGGCCAGTGGTCAACCGACCCTGACCACCAAATTCGACATTGACGACGTGGCCATCACCACCGCGATGCAGACCGGCCTGAAAAACTCCACGCCGACCAAAATCGTCTTTGGCGATGTATCCGCTGACGGCACCAGCCAGACTTACCAGTTTCTGGATGCCAAGGGCGGCGTTATCAGCAGCGGCAGCATCAAGCCCGGCCAGAACAACACCCTGAGCCTGAATATTCCGCTCAAGGACGCCTCGGGCGCGCCGATGCCTGCGCCGCCGGCCGCGCAGTACACCGTGAGCTTCGACATGACCGTTGCCGGCTCTCCGGGCAAGGGCACCGCGATCAACGTTTCACTGAGCCAGCCGGGCACGCTGGACAACCGCAACGGCACTGCATTGGCCGGTCTGCAGACCGCGCAAACCGTAGACACTGGCTCCGCCAGCAAAGGTATTTCCCTGACCGATGCCTACGGCAAACTGGTCGAAGGTGTCGGTTCCAAAGCGGCGCAAGGCAAGCTCGATACGGCCGCGACCGGCGCAATCCTGGCCAACGCCAAAGGTGCACGTGATTCGGTATCGGGTGTCGACCTCGATGAGGAAACCGGCAACCTGGTCAAATATCAGCAGTACTACACGGCGTCGTCGCAGATCATCAAAGCCGCGCAAGCCATTTTCAGCACACTGATCAACAGTCTTTAAGGAGTCGTAGTCCATGCGCATTTCTACCGCCCAGTTTTACGAGTCCACGGCTGCGAATTATCAGAAGAATTTCGCCAACATCGTCAAGAGCAGTGAAGAGGCCAGCAGCCTGGTGCGCGTGAACACCGCTGCGGATGATCCGGTAGGGGCTTCGCGGTTGTTGCAGTTGGGCCAGCAGGCTTCGATGCTCACCCAGTACGAATCCAACGCCACTACCATCAAGGCAACCCTGGGCACCACTGAAGCGGTGATGACCAGCATCAACAACGTGCTGCAGCGAGCCAAGGAATTGGCCGTGGGTGCGGGCAACGCCGGGTACACCGACGAAGACCGCCAGGCTAACGCGTTGGAGCTGGGGCAGATCGAGGAGCAGCTGCTGAGCCTGATGAACAGCAAGGACGAAAACGGCAAGTATATTTTCGCCGGCTCAAAGGGCGACACCGTGCCGTTCTCGCGTAACGGCGATGGCTCCTATAGCTACAACGGCGACCAGGTGACCCTTGACCTGCCGGTCGGCGACACCATGTCGATGGCAACGAACAGCACCGGTTGGGACGCGTTCCAACAGGCAATCAATACCAGCCGCAGCGAAGTGAGTCGTACGGCGCCGGCAGTGGATGATGGCCGCGTCACCCTGTCCAATGGGCAGGTCTCTTCAAACGTTTCCTACAACAGCAAGTTCCGCAGCGGCGAGCCTTACACCGTAGACTTCGTCAGCGGCACCCAACTCAAAATCACAGATTCGGCCGGTAATGATGTAACCGCCGAAGCCAGTCAGGGTGGTGCATTCGACCCTGCCAGCAAGGCCGGCCAAGCGGTCACCTTCCGTGGTGTCGAGCTCACGTTGAATATCAACCTGGCGGCCGGTGAAGCCCCAGGGACGGTACTGCCTGGCCATACTTTTACCCTGGCAGCCAAGTCGGATTCGTTCACTTCCACCCGCGCGCCCGGTAACCCGTCAGCGACGCAGGTGACGGCGAGCAGCATCACGAACCCGGCCGATTATCACGCGAGTTTCCCAAGCGGTTCCGCGATCCTGAAGTTCACCAGCGCTACCGACTTTGAACTGTATGCTGCGCCCCTGACCGCCGACAGCACACCTGTGTCGACCGGCACGCTGGCCGGCAACGTAGCCACTGCGTCGGGTGTGAGTTTTACCCTCAACGGAACGCCGGGCGCCAACGATCAGTTCAGCGTGGCGGTGAATACTCACGAAACCCAGAATATCCTGGACACCGTCAGCCAGTTGAAAACCGCTTTGAGCACGCCTACCAACGGTGATCCAGTCGCGTCGCAAAAGCTTCAGGCGTCGTTGGCCGCAGGCATTGCCAACCTGGCCAGCGGTACCGATCAGTTGTCCAGCGCCCTGAGTTCTGTGGGTGGCCGTGGCTCGGCGCTGGATACTCAGATGGACACCAATCAGAGCCTCAAGCTGGCCAACACCCAGACTCAGTCGGGCATTCGTGATTCGGATCCGGCTGAAGTGCTGACCCGCCTCACCTTGCAGCAGACCATGTTGCAAGCGTCGCAACTGGCGTTCAGCAAAATTGCTCAGCTGGGTCTGTTCAACAAGATTTGAACCTGTATCTGCCGAGCTGTCAGCCGTCTTTATTTAAGCGGTTCCGGGGTCTCTGCCTGATCGGGTAGAGGCCCACCGCTCGAGAGTTTTTCTGCCGTGAATCAACGTCCTCTTGTCAGCATTGTCATCCCCGCTTTTAACCCACGCTTCTTCAGTCAGGCGTTGGAAAGTGCGCTCGCGCAGACCTACGAACAGGTTGAAATTGTCGTGTGTGATGACTCGCCTGGTGACGAGATTCGCGCCATTGTCGATACCTTCACTGAGCCAAATCACCCGGTTCGTTACCTGCGCAATCCGCAGCACCTGGGCTTGCAGCAGAATGTCTTGCGCTGTGTGGAAGAAGCCCGCGGCGAATTCATCAAAGTGCTCTGTGACGACGATCGCCTGTTTGCACCCAGCGTGGCCTTGCAGGCACAAGTGCTGATCGACCATGCCGACGTCAGCGTGGTATTTGCTCTGCGGATGTTCGGCGATGCCGGTAATTTCATCCTGCCGCCGCGAGTCGACAATTGCCGGTTTTCGCCGAACGACGCCCTGCTCAAGGGCGACGATATGTTGGCGATTTTCGAAGGCACTCCGAAAAATTTCCTTGGTAACTTCAGTTCGACGCTGATGCGCCGGGACGACGTACTGAGGCTGCTGCCGGCATTGATTCAGGAAGGCGCCGGATTTGTCGCCATGCTGGATTTCGCTTTGTTTATCTGCCTGATGCGTCGCGGGAACCTGGTGACGCTCAACACCGTCTTGAGCACCGAACGCCTGTATCCGGAACGTTTGAGCAGCACTCCGGAAATGCGCAAAGCGGCAACGCTGGAGTGGAGTTGGCTCTCGCAAATGCTTGCGGTGCGCAGTGGCGAATCGGCACCTGCATCCGGCTGGGTGCGCTATATCGACCTCGATAAAATCAATGGCCTACCCCATGCCTGGGAAGAGCTGTGTGTCGTCCGCGTCCTGGGCAATCGCAACACGGTGGTGAGTGGACGCGTGGGGGCCGACAGCCACAGTTATGCCGATTTCTATCGCGAATGGCTGTCGATACGGTGTTTTTCGCAGGTTGAGCAGCGCTACATGCCGCAGCGTATCGCAAGTTGGCCTTACCGTCCGCAGATCGTACCGATCATCATCGACAGTGCCTCTGACAGTGCCGCACTCAATGCGACACTGCGAAGCATCGGTGCCCAGCTGTACGCCCCTCAGGCCGTTCTGGTGTTATCCGATGCCGCGTGTGCAGCGCACGAGCGCGTCGTGCAGTTGCCTTTTCAGTCAGACTGGGCGCAGCAGCTCAATGCGCTGGTCCCGCAACTGGAAGGTGCGCACTGGTTTTACCTGCTGCAGGCCGGTGACGTAGTGCGTGAATCGGCATTGCTTATTCTTGCCGAACGCATCGCTCATTCGACCGCTATCCGTTGCGTCTACAGCGACGAAGGTGCGTTGGTCGAGGGTGAATCGGTCGACCCGGTGTTCAAACCCGATTTCAACCTCGACCTCATGCGCGCCTACCCCTATGTCGGCCGCACCCTGGCCTTCGAGCGCCAACGGTTCATGGCGCTGGGCGGTTTCGATAGCGCACACGGTGAGCTGGCGCCGCATGACCTGATGTGGCGGATGGTCGAAGAGGCCGGGCCGCAAACCATCGAGCATATTGCCGAAATTCAGGTGGAGTCTCGCCTGACCTTTGCAGACTGGTTGTCGCAGTCCGACCTGATTGAAAATAACGCCGGCATGGTGAGTGCGCACCTGGACCGCATCGGTGTGCCGCATACGATCCGGCAGGAGGCCTTGCCGCTGATCAATCGCATCGACTACCACCGCTTCACGCGTCCGTTGGTGTCGATCATCATTCAGACCGGCGAGTCGCTGCACGCCTTGCAGCGTTGCATCGAAGGCTTGATAGAACGCACGGCATACTCTGAATA
>JALYPE010000351.1 GCA_030856525.1 Pseudomonadota bacterium
CCAGTCAACATTGCATCGACTGACAGTCCGCCATCGCGAGCAGGCTCACTCCCACAGGGGTATTGCGTTTATTTGGTGAGCAGTTGCATCCGCTCGCGCACCGACGCCTCGATCCCGGCCTCGTCCAGCCCGCATTCGGCCAGCATCTGCGCAGGCTTGGCGTGCTCGACGTAGCTGTCTGGCAAGCCCAGGTGCAGCATCGACTTGAGGATGTTCTCGCGTGCGAGGAACTCGCTGACCGCGCCGCCGGCACCGCCCATGATCGCATTCTCTTCAATCGTCACCAGCAGCTCATGGCTGCCGGCAATCTCACGCACCAGCGATTCATCCAGCGGCTTGACGAAACGCATGTCGACCACGGTCGCGTCCAGCGTTTCGGCGACCTTCAGCGCTTCGGTCAACTGCACGCCGAATACCAGCAGGGCAACATTTTTACCCTGACGACGAACGACGCCTTTGCCGATTTCAATCGGTTGCAGCGCTTTCTCGATGGTCGCATTCGGGCCATTGCCGCGTGGATAACGCACCGCCGCCGGGCCGTTGTACAGGTGGCCGGTGGTGAGCATTTTGCGCAGTTCGTTTTCATCGCTCGGCGTCATCACCAGCATGCCGGGGATGCAGCGCAGGTACGACAGATCGAAACTGCCCGCGTGGGTCGGGCCGTCTTCGCCCACCAGACCGGCGCGGTCGATGGCGAACAGCACATCGAGGTTTTGCACCGCGACGTCATGGATCAGCTGATCGTAACCGCGTTGCAGGAACGTCGAGTAGATCGCGACCACCGGTTTTGCGCCTTCACAGGCCATGCCGGCGGCAAGTGTTACGGCGTGTTGCTCGGCAATCGCGACGTCGAAATAACGCTGCGGGAAGCGTTCGCTGAAGGCCACCAGATCGGAGCCCTCTTTCATCGCCGGGGTGATGCCGACCAGGCGTGAATCCGCTTCGGCCATGTCGCACAACCACTGACCGAAGACGCCGGAATATTTCGGCCCACTGGCCAGCTTCGGCGCGGCCGGTGCATCGACGGGTTCGAGCTTGGTAATGGCGTGGTAAACGATCGGGTCGACCTCCGCCGGGGCGAAGCCTTTGCCTTTCTTGGTGACCACGTGAAGAAATTGCGGGCCTTTGAGATCGCGCATGTTGCGCAGGGTGGCGATCAGAGTCGGCAAATCGTGGCCATCGATCGGGCCAATGTAGTTCCAGCCCAGTTCTTCGAACAGCGTGCCGGGGACCAGCATGCCTTTGGCATATTCTTCGGTGCGACGGGCGATTTCCCACGCGCCGGGCAGACGCGACAGAACCTTTTTGCTGCCCTCGCGCATGCTCGCATAGGTGCGACTGGAAAGAATTTTCGCCAGGTAATTCGACAACCCGCCAACGTTGCGCGAGATCGACATGTCGTTGTCGTTGAGGATCACCAGCATGTTGGCGTTCACTTCCGGCGCATGGTTGAGCGCCTCGAAAGCCATGCCGGCGGTCAACGCTCCGTCGCCGATCACTGCGATTGCCTTGCGATCACTGTTCTGCAGGCGGGCAGCGATGGCCATGCCCAGCGCTGCACTGATCGAGGTACTGGAGTGGCCGACGCCAAAGGTGTCGTATTCGCTCTCGGAACGGCGCGGGAACGCAGCGACGCCGTCCTTCTGGCGCAGGGTGCTCATGCGCTCGCGGCGACCCGTGAGGATTTTATGCGGATAGGCCTGATGACCGACGTCCCACACCAGCCGGTCGTCCGGGGTGTCAAAAACGTAATGCAACGCGATGGTCAGCTCGATGACGCCCAGGCCCGCACCGAAATGCCCGCCGGTCTGACCGACCGTATAGAGCAATTCCAGGCGCAACTCATCGGCCAGGGTTTCAAGCTCGGCTTCGCCTAACCGACGTAGCCCGTCCGGCGTGTTGGCACGGTCGAGCAGGGGCGTGGTCGGGCGCTTGCGGGGAATCTCATGAAACGTCGTGGGCATCAGGCGAATCGTTATAGGTATAGAAGATGCGGCAGTTTACCTGATGCATCGGCCCCTGCCCACGCGTTGGTATTTTTTGGCGGATACGCCATCAGTTGCGCCGGTCGACGATATAACGGGCCAGGTCGCGCAGCGGTTCGGCCGCCGCGTCAAACGGTCGCAGCGCGTGCAGCGCCTGATCGCGTAGCTCCAGCGCATAGGCCTTGGCGTCGTTGAGGCCGAGCAGGGCCGGGTAGGTAGGCTTGTCGCGCGCCATGTCGGCACCTTGGCGTTTGCCGAGGGTTTCGGTGTCGCTTTCGACGTCGAGAATGTCGTCCTGCACCTGAAATGCCAGGCCGATCGCCAGGGCGTAATTCTTCAGGGACTTGAGTTCATCCTTCTCGGCGCGGCCACTGGCCAAAGCGCCGAGCTTGACGCTAACTTCGATGAGCGCGCCGGTCTTGTGCCGGTGCATGTATTCGAGGGCTTTCTGGTCGAGTTTCAGGCCGACCGAACCGAGGTCGATCGCTTGCCCGCCGACCATGCCGGCCGGACCTGCCGCAAGGGCGAGTGCGCGGACCATTTGCAGGCGGATTTCGGCATCGGAGGTATTCAGACGCGGATCAAGCAGCGCGCTGAAGGCCAGGCTTTGCAAACCGTCCCCGGCAAGAATCGCGCAGGCCTCGTCGAATTTCTTGTGAGTGGTCGGCAGGCCGCGACGTAAATCGTCATCGTCCATGGCCGGCAAATCGTCGTGCACCAGGGAATAGGCGTGGATCAACTCGACCGCGCAGGCGGCGCCATTGGCCTGTTCGGCTTTGCCGCCCAGTGCTTCGCAGGCGGCGTAGGCCAACAGCGGACGCACGCGTTTGCCGCCATTCATCACGCTGTAGCGCATCGCTTCGTAAAGCCGCGCGAGTTCAGGGCCGGGCGCGGTGAACAGGCTTTCCAGTGCCGCGTTGACGCGGGCCTGGCTGGACGCCGAATACGCTGCGATCATTCCGGCTCATCCGCGTCGAAGGGTTCCTCGGCCAGCTCGCCATCACGCTCGAGCAGCACTTGCACCTTTTGCTCGGCCTGCGCCAGCGCTGCCTGGCAATCGCGGGTCAGACCGATGCCTTGCTCGAAAGCCGTCAGCGAGTCTTCCAGCGACAATTCGCCATTCTCCAGACGCTCTACCAGCGTTTGCAGGTCAGCGAGGGATTGTTCGAAATCCAGTGCAGCTTTTTTGCGGGCCATGGCGGCTATTTCCGGTTGTCGTTAAACCGGCGCGACACTAGCAGACATGGGGGGCATGGGCAAATGAGGCGGGGGGCTTGACCGCTGGTCTCGAGCTGAAAACAACCCTTGTGGCGAGGGGGCTTGCGCCCGTTCGGCTGCGAAGCAGTCGTCAATCCGGACAAATCGGTCTCTTTGTCGGAACGCTGGCGGCCGCTCCGCGCCCCAACGGGGGCAAGCCCCCTCGCCACAGTTGTGTGCCGCAGCAGCTTACTGCGCCTCGTCCTGGGCCAGCGCCAGATCCATTCATGTGCCATGAGTTCGGGAGCACCGGGGGTGCATGAGCCGAAAAATAGTCGTATTCGGCTCATCTCGTTAGCCGAATAACTGCGCTATTCGGCTCACCTGCCGAAAATGTACGTGAACCCGACCGCACAACCGGCGCTGTTCGATTGTTAAAAACCGGCCAACTGGCTACTCTTCGCGACTTCAAAGGCCCGATTACCACGGGTCGCTCTGACGAAACACAATCTCAGGATTTGTAACGCGCCGAGGATCGGGCGCAAGGTTTCGTTGTGCATGGCAGGAGGCGTCACATGCGTTCATTTCTTTTATTGCTCACAGGGCTGGCGTGCGCAACCGCTGCCTGGGCCGGGCCGACGGCTGAGCTGTCGGAACCGGTCGGCGGCTGGCGCTACAACGGCCTGCTCGATCGCAGCGAAAACCCTCAGGTCGCCTATCCCACGCCGCCCATCGACCGGGGCATTCAGCGCAATCGCACCATGATTCAAGGCCAGCTCAAAGCCATCGGCACCCAGCGCGGGCCGCACACACTGGCCGTCAACGGCAATCCACTCAATCTCTACACCGACGACCAGGGCCGTTTCGCCCGGCCGTATGCATTTGGCGCCGGATCCAACAGCGTCGAAGTGCGCAGCACCGAAGGCCAATCGCTCAAGCGCGTGCAATTTTATGAAGCCAACGATTTGCGCACGCCGGCGCGAATTCGCGTGGTGCTGGGTTGGGACGATCCGAAAGCCGAGCTCGACCTGCACATCATCACCCCCGACGGCCAGCACGCGTTCTGGGCGCGCCCGGCGATGAGCAACGGCGGCGGTCTCGACCCGGATGGCGTCGACGGCCCGGGCCCGGAAATGTTCACCATGACCGCGCCCATGCGCGGCACCTATCTGGTTTACGTCAACTATTGGGGCAACTTCGGCAGCGGCGGCTATAACTTCGAGGAGACCAGCAACCAGAACGAGGTGATTACCTCGCAGATCAATCTGGTGCTGAACGAAAACACCGTCGACGAAAAACGCGAGACCTTCATCGTGCCCCTGCGCGCGATCGGTGATCTGCTGCTGGTCAAGACTTTCAACTATTAAGCATCCCGCACCACCACGGATGAAATGCCGAGCTTTGGGAACATGAGCGTAAACATGAGCGATAACACCGTTATACCGACCGTGCCGCCGGCGACCGACGCACCTGCCGCCAAACCCTCGCTGCGCTGGCCGCTGCTGATCGGGCTGTGCCTGGTCGCCGGTGTGGCAGCCGGGCTGGGCTGGTTCATGCTCAAGCCCAAGGCGCCGATTGCCGAGCTCGCCAGCGACAAACTGGGCATGAGCCGCCCGGACGGTCTGCTTGAAACGCACTCCCTGAGCCAGTTGCCCAAGGACTTGCTGGCGGTGCCCTTCCTCAAGGAAACCCTCACCGAAGATTTCGTGTTTTATTACCAAACCCATGCTGATCGCCTCGGCCTGATCGGCAGTCTGCGGCGGATCATTTACGAGCATGACCTGAAGCTACAGGACAGCTTGATCGAGCAGCTTTTCGAGCAACCGGCAGACGTCGCGCTGTGGCGCAGTGCGGATGGTCGGCTCAAGGATTTCCTGCTGGTGATGGATCGCGGCGGGCTGGCCAAGGTGCTGGAGCCACTGGCAAAAGTGGCGCTGGATGACACGCAACTGAGCAAAATCGGCGGGCTGAAAGTCGGCGCCGATGACGTGGCGCTTTATCAGCTGAGTTACAACGCCAGCAAGGCGCTGCTGTTTGCCTCCCATGGCGACAAACTGGTGGTGCTGTCCAATCCGGGCAAACTCTATGATTCGGACAACAGTTCGTCCGAGGAGCCGGGCAGCGTTTCGATGAAGGCCTTCGCCGCATTGCTCAACGGTGACAAGTTGTTCCCCGAAGCCTTCGGCCTGCAACCGCGTTTGCCTGAAGTGAAGCAACGCCTTTCAGTCAATGCCAGCGTCCTGGCCATGGGTTACCAGCGCTTTATCCCGAATTTCGCCGGCCTGCGCTTCGATATGGATCACAAGGGCTGGCACAGCTTTCTCGCCATGGATGAGCTGGAGAACCAGCCGGATTTCGATTTCAAACCGGTCTGGCAAGCCATGCCGATGGGCGCGAGTGCTTGCGTGACCTTGCCGCTGGCGGCTGAACAACAAAAACCGCTGCTGATAAAGCTGGGTGCCGAAGAAGCCGTCGCCCAGGCCCTCAGCAAAAACATGGCCGGTGCGGCAGGTCTGTGCTGGTACGCCGATTCGCGGCTGTACACGCCGTTGCTGGTGGCC
>JALYPE010000360.1 GCA_030856525.1 Pseudomonadota bacterium
GCCGAAGGCTGCGTCCGGCTCAACGGGCTCTGCGACCGTTACTTAGCCCGACGCAGCCTTCGGCAGCTGCTACAAGGGACGGTCGCTGGAGGAGCGTGCACTTTGGATCATTTCGACTCGCGTTCGAGCAACTGCCGTTTGCGTTCGACACCCCAGCGGTATCCCGAAAGGTTGCCGTCGCTGCGTACTACGCGGTGACAGGGGATCGCTACGGCGAGGCTATTTGCGCCGCAGGCTTGCGCCACCGCGCGCACCGCTTTCGGCGAGCCGATGCGCAAAGCTATGTCGGCGTAACTGGCGGTGCTGCCCGGCGGAATGTCCCTCAACGCCTTCCAGACACGCTCTTGAAACGCCGTGCCGCGAACGTCCAGCGGCAAATCAAGACCGATGGCCGGCGCTTCGATAAAGCCCACAACCTGGGCGATCACCTGCTCGAAATCATGATCGGCGCCCACCAGTGTGGCCCGGCGAAACTTGTCCTGCAGATCGCACACCAGCTGTTGCGGATCATCACCCAGCAAGATCGCGCAAACCCCGCGAGCACTCTGTGCGACCAGAATGGCGCCTAACGAACACTGGCCGACAGCGAAACGAATTTCATTGTTCTGACCTTCGGCACGGTAATCGCCCGGCTTCATGCCCAGCAGTTGATCCGCTGCTTCATAGAACCGGCTGTTGGAATTGAAACCGGCGTCGTACAAGGCGTCGGTGATCGAACCGCCGTCACTCAAATGTTCGCGCACCTTGCGCGAGCGATGCGCCGTGGCGTAGCCCTTGGGCGTCAATCCGGTCGTAGCCTTGAATACCCGATGAAAATGAAAACTGCTCAAACCCGCTGCAGCCGCCAGTTCACTCAGGGTCGGCAAATTCTCGGCCTGTTCGATCTGGCGACAGGCAGCGGCAATGGTTGTGGCATGCTGCAACGCAATCTCACTTTGATCCTTTGCCGCTCGCTTGCTCGGACGATAACCCGCTGCCAGTGCTTGCTCAGGCGTATCGAAAAACTCGACGTTCCGCGGATTGGGCAAGCGCGCCAGGCTGCTGGGGCGACAGTAAACGCCGGTGGTTTTCACCGCGTACACAAATTGGTCGTCCGCACGGGGATCGCGGGCGACGACGGCGGCCCAGCGTGGATCGTTTTCAGTGGCGATGGGTGTGGTTTGGCGTGTCATGGCTTCATGTCCGTTGACCTGTTTGATCCAGATTAATCAGCCGGCCAACTCGCCGCACTCCAACTCTTGCGGTCAAACTCATCAATCATCGGGCCGTGCGGAATGTGAAGTTGATACGTTGCTCGCCCAAGCGTGGATGATGACCTTCCTTGATCGGCAATACGCCGTGAAAGCGTAAGCGATCGACACCGCCCCAGACCACGATGTCACCATGCAACAACGGCACCCGCTGACTTCTGTCGCCGCGCTCAAACCCGCCGAACAGGAACGTCGCTGGTAGCCCCAGTGAGACGGAAACGATCGGCGCTGCGTAGGAAGTTTCGTCCTTGTCTTGATGCAATGACATTTTTGCACCAGGAACATAACGATTGATCAGGCAGGCATCCGGCAGGAAATCGCTGAAACCGGCTTCACGTGCTGCGGCCTGTGCCAGCTGCATGAACGCCTCCGGCATGGGCGGCCAGGATCGTCCCGTCTGCGGATCTTCACGGGAATAACGGTAGCCACTGCGGTCGGTGGTCCAGCCCCAAGTGCCGCAGCTGCTCATGGCTGCGGACATGGTGAAACCACCGGGCGTGATCATTTGGCGGAAGGGTGCCGAGGTCAGTACCGTCTCCAGCGCGGGCAGAAGTCGCTCCAGCCACGGCAGGGCAAACCCGCGCAAAACGCAGGACTGTTCGCCAATTTTTTCATGCCGTTGCGGTTGTTCAGGCTCGGCGTCGGCAAACAGGTCGAAAGTAGTAGGTGTCATGGCTCATAACGCATCGTGAAAAATGATTCCCAAGGTATGGCGGTTACCGCTGTGCAGGCGACTGACGCCGTGCCTCATCGTCACCCGATAGTAGCCGCGAACACCCTGAGTCGGTCGCTGATTGACGGCGAAGATCAAGGCGTCACCACGCTTCAGGTCGATCACTTGAGGGCGCGACTGCATGCGCGGCCGTTGTTCCGTGAGGACAAATTCTCCGCCAGTAAAGTCTTCACCCGGTGCTGAAAGGAGAATCGCCACCTGCAACGGAAACACCTGCTCGCCGTACACATCCTGGTGCAGGCAGTTGTAATCCTGCGGACCGTATTGCAGCAACAGCGGCGTGGGTCGTTCCTGACCGGCGGCATGGCAGCGCACAAGAAATGCCTTGTGTGCTTCAGGAAAACGGCCCGGCAGATTCATGTGCTCGTGCCAGCGGTTGGCGATGGGCACCAGCCGAGGGTAAAGCGAGCTGCGCAATCCAGCGACCAATTGCGGTAATGGATAGCTGAAATATTGGTACTCGCCGCGACCAAATCCATGCCGGGCCATGATCACTCGCGAGCGGAAGAGAGCCGGTTGCGAATAGAGCGCGCTCACCGCGCTGCAATCCTCGGTGCTCAGCAGCGACCTGATAATCGCGCAGCCAGCCTGCTCGAGCTGGTGTTCAACGTCAGCCCAGTCGACTGCTTCAAGTGAATGCGTATCAAACATTTACCCACTCCAGAATCCTGCGGATGAAGTGGGAAGTCTGGGATGTTAAAACGGTAAATGCACTCCGCCACTTGCGGTCAAACTCAGGGGGGAGGGGCGGGACATCCTGTCCCCTGGTTACCCGTATCGGCTACAGCGCTTTGCTCACGTTGATATCGCTGATGACGTCTTCGCTCTCACCATGAATCTTGGCCAGTGCGACTTTGGCTTCTTCTTCAGTGCCGTTTTCCAGCTGGGCGAATTCGAAGCGGCGTTCACCGTTGAGCTTGTATTTGATGACGTATTTGGTCGTCTGGGCCACGGTCATTCCTGCTTGCGTTGGCATCGAATAGCACTCAGCTCAGTTTGGTCGTTGAGCGGCGGATGATCTTGATCGAGTGGGTCAGCGTCGGTTTGCGGGTCACGCTGATCGGGCGGCGATTGACCGTGTCGATGGTGATGTTCCAGAAACCGGTACTCGGTGCAGTAATTCGCGCCGGGAAGGTGTCGAACGCTCCGCCGTGATAAGTATGGCGGCCGCCGTTTTTGAAACTGCGGAAGTTGGCGTCGTTCATCAAGCGGATGTTGCACATTTGCGAGCATTGAATGACGACGATGTCGTCCTCGTTGAGGTGCTCGCGCTGGTGAATAAATTTCATGAGGCGCCTCCAGAAGGGCTTTTTCTACAAAATCAAAACGATAGCATGGTCGATTGGCGCAGTTTATCAGCCCGAACAGGTTATTATCGGGTCGTCGAGCCCCGCTTTGAAAATTTAAAACAGATATTCGGAATTCTATGAACGATAAAAGCAGTGAGCCTCGGAGAAAACCAGCGTTGGTGCTGTCGGAGGGTGTTTATCGGAGGTTATCTATGAAGTGGGCTGCCTGGGCCTTGCCAGTAGCGTTATTGATGAGTGGCTGCGCGAGCGTCACCGAGATCAACGAGACGCTGCCGACCATGAGTGTGATTTCTGGCAAGAAGCCCCATGAGTACGCGCAATGCCTGAGCGCAAAACTGGCCAGCAGCCGTGGCGCTCTGCAGGTTGAGTCGCACAAGGACGGAGTGCGGGTCATCGTGCCTCAGAAATTTTCGTCGGACCCTGCCGCAGTGTTCGATATCGAAGAACGCTCCGGTGGCAGTGGCATCAAGCTGCACGAGCGCATCTCCAATGTGCCGTTTCGGCCCAAGGATGTACCCAACGCAGCGACTGAGTGCATCTCCGGCTGATAGACTGCTCGTGATAAACATAAATGCCGTCAAAGCCATGCTTTGACGGCATTGTCATTTCTGGAGTAGGGCATGAAGCGGGAACAGGTACGGGAGCAGCATGCGCAAGGGCACGTTTGCGCAACTCATGTGATCCAGAATCCGGCAACGCCAGAGGAATGGATCGTATTTTTCAAGAAGAGTGCAGGCCGCAGTTTTTTTCTGGTCGATGACAACGATGAGGTCGAATCCTTCGGGCGTCTCGACGATTTGATCGAGACGGTGCGCGGCCTCGGAATCAAATTCGCCGAAATTCACATGTAGGGGGAGGCCCTACTTGCAGACCACTACGACACTGCGGTTCTTGTAGTTGCCGACATCGACACCGAGGGTCTTATCGCTTTCCTTCGGGGATGGCGTTCCATCGGTGCCAACGATGCGGTAGCCCGTGCCGGCGCACGATGCATCGGCTTTCTCGTAGCAGGCAGCCCAGGAATTGGCTTCGCCGGAACAGTCGATGGTCAGGCCGGTTTGGCCATTGTCGAGGTAAGTTTTTTCAGAAGTTGCGCAGCCGCTCAGGGCCAGAATTGCAAACAGCGGCAAAAATTTAGTCATGTCGTGGTCGTCGTCAATGTTGATGGGCTACGCCTGTGACAGCGCGGGTGTCAAAAGGTTATAGCGAAAGGCCACTTCGTTTCAAAATATCGTAAAAAAGCCCCGCGCTAGGCAGGGCTTGGTCGTGCCTGGCGGTGCGCAATCAGGACTTGTCCTTGCCGCGCCGTTTGGGGGCCGGGTGCTCAAGCTCCAGTACGGAGGCCACTTCAATAGCCAGTGCTTCGGTCGGGAACGGCCCGGCAATATCGTCGCCGCTAACGCCGGCCACCCACCACTGCCCATCTTTTGCCTGATTGATCAGGAACCCGTTGACGCTTTTTGCTTCCGACATCATCTGCCTCGTTGGCTGGTTCAATTGCGCAATGATAGCGCCAAATGCGCGTAACCGGTGCTGATGCGCGTATGGTGGTACGGATGCAATTTCTTGAAACCGCCCGTGCAGGTTGGAATCTCTGCTATCTATAAAGGGGGCGGCGAAGTGATGCGGAACTATATGCGGAACTATCAGCCTGAATATTTCTCTATGATGGCATCGGTTAGCCAGCGCGGGGCATTGTAAGGTGCCCGCCGCCTGATTAGACTGCGCCGAAACTCGTACACACAGCCCTTTCAAGGACTCATATGATCAAGAAATGCTTGTTCCCAGCAGCCGGTTACGGTACTCGCTTCCTGCCAGCGACTAAAGCCATGCCCAAAGAAATGCTGCCGGTGGTAAACAAGCCACTGATCCAGTACGGGGTTGAAGAAGCACTGGACGCCGGGCTGACCGAGATTTCCATCGTCACCGGTCGTGGCAAGCGTGCCCTGGAAGACCATTTCGACATCAGCTACGAGCTTGAAAACCAGATCAAAGGCACCGACAAGGAAAAGTACCTGGTCGGCATCCGCAAGCTGCTGGACGAGTGCTCGTTCTCCTACACCCGTCAAACCGAAATGAAAGGCCTGGGTCACGCAATCCTGACCGGCCGCCCATTGATCGGTGACGAACCGTTCGCGGTCGTGCTGGCGGATGACTTGTGCGTCAACCTGGAAGGCGACGGCGTGCTGACTCAAATGGTCAAGCTGTACGAGCAGTACCGCTGCACCATCGTCGCGATTCAGGAAGTGGATCCGCAGGAAACCAACAAGTACGGCGTGATCGCAGGCGAGCTGATTGCCGATGACCTGTACCGCGTGCGTAACATGGTCGAAAAACCGGCCCCGGAAGATGCACCGTCTAACCTGGCGATCATCGGTCGCTACATCCTCACCCCGGACATTTTCGACCTGATCAAACAAACCGAGCCCGGCAAAGGTGGCGAGATCCAGATCACCGACGCCCTGATGAAACAGGCTAAAAACGGTTGCGTGATTGCCTACAAATTCAAAGGCAAGCGCTTCGACTGCGGCGGCGCTGAAGGCTACATCGAAGCAACCAACTTCTGCTTCGAAAACTTCTACAAGACTGGCAAGGCTTACTGATAGCGTTTGACCTGTTTGTACTAAAAAGCCACCTTCGGGTGGCTTTTTCATTTTCCGTCCCCACATAACCCGCAACGCTTGCCCAACCAGCGGCTGCAGGTATGCTGATGGCCTGCCGAGGAGATTGAAGATGGCCTACGATTTTGACCTTTATGTGATTGGTGCCGGTTCCGGTGGTGTGCGTGCTGCGCGATTTGCCGCCGGGTTCGGCGCGAAAGTGGCCGTTGCCGAGAGCCGTTATCTGGGCGGTACTTGTGTGAATGTCGGCTGTGTGCCGAAAAAATTGTTGGTTTACGGCGCGCATTTCGCCGAGGACTTCGAGCAGTCTGCCGGTTTCGGCTGGACATTGGGTGAGGCGCAATTCGATTGGGCAACACTGATCGCCAACAAGGATCGCGAGATCAATCGCCTTAACGGCATTTATCGCAATCTGCTGGTCAACAGTGGCGTCACGCTGCACGAAGGCCACGCCAAGATCGTTGATCCGAATACGGTCGAGATCAATGGCGAGCGCCACACCGCCAAGAACATTCTGGTCGCCGTCGGCGGCTGGCCGGAGATTCCGGAGATTCCCGGGCACGAACACGCGATCAGTTCCAATCAGGCGTTCTTTCTCAAAGAGCTGCCCAAGCGTGTGCTGGTTGTTGGTGGTGGTTACATCGCTGTTGAGTTCGCCGGAATTTTCCACGGCCTGGGCGCCGAGACGACCTTGCTCTATCGCGGCGACCTGTTCCTGCGCGGCTTCGACGGTGCCGTGCGCAAGCATTTGCAGGAAGAACTCACGAAGCGCGGCATGGACCTGCAATTCAATGCCGACATCGAGCGCATTGAAAAACTCGCCGATGGCAGTCTGAAAGCGACGCTGAAGGACGGTCGTGAGCTGGAAGCCGACTGTGTGTTTTACGCCACCGGGCGTCGTCCGATGCTGGACAACCTCGGGCTGGAAAATACCGGCGTCAAACTCGACAAGAAAGGCTTCATTGAAGTTGACGATCGGTATCAGACCGCCGAGCCGTCCATTCTGGCCTTGGGTGATGTGATTGGTCGCGTACAGCTCACGCCTGTTGCGCTGGCTGAAGGCATGGCCGTGGCGCGTCGCTTGTTCAAGCCTGAGCAATATCGACCGGTCGATTACAAGATGATCGCGACTGCAGTGTTCAGTCTGCCTAACATCGGCACGGTCGGGCTCACCGAAGAGGAGGCGCGCGAAGCAGGCCATGACGTGGTGATCTTCGAGAGCCGCTTCCGCCCCATGAAACTGACCCTGACCGATTGCCAGGAGCGCACGCTGATGAAACTCGTGGTCGACGGCAAGAGCGACAAGGTTCTGGGCTGTCACATGGTTGGGCCGGATGCTGGCGAAATCGTTCAGGGGCTGGCCATCGCTCTCAAGGCGGGGGCCAGCAAGCGCGACTTCGACGACACCATCGGCGTGCACCCGACGGCGGCCGAAGAGTTCGTGACGATGCGTACGCCTGTCGCCGGTTAATCGTCCCTGGCGGCGTCTGCCGCTGTCGCAACGACAGCGGCCAGGCGCAGGCTTTCATCGAGGCTCGCCTGAGTCTTGAGTAACGTGACTTCCAGCGTTTTATTGATCTGCGACTGTTCCTCGACGTTCTGCTTCAGCGACTGACTTTCCAGCATCGCGGCGCGCAAACGTTCCTGAAGCAGTGTGCGTTCGGTGTCGATACGGTTGACCTGTTCCAGCAATTGATCCTGCCGGGTGTGCGTGTGCTTGAGTTGCTCCTGCATCAGGCTCAGTTCGCGCAACGTGCCGCGATTCTCGGTCAGCAGGCGCTCGTTGTCGCGGTGCAGCTGGGTGATTTCGTCCTGCTTGATCAGCGCGCTTTGCTGGGCCTGACGCAATTCCATCTGAATCTGCTGCACCTGACCTTCGTGGCGGCGTTGCTCCTGTTCGCGCTGTTCTTTGACCGCGTTGCGATAGTGCTCCAGCGCATCTCGGGCGTGCAGATGCTTTTCTTCCAGCGAGCGGATCTGCTCGTCCTTGTCCTGCAAGCGTAATTCGAAATCGGCCAGCGCCTGGTTCAGACCGGCGTTGCGCGTCTGCTCGCTTTGCAGCAATGAAAGGGTGTTTTGCAGTGTGTCCGATTCCTGGGTCAGCGCCAGCGTTTGCAGCTCGTATTGCTGCTGCAACTCATCATTCGCTTCCTGTGCGTCTGTCAGCTGGCTGGCCAGCTGTTTGCGTTGCTGCTCGAACTGTTCGCGCGCCTGATCGATCGGTTCCTGGGCCTGCTCTTTGAGGCGCTGAGCAAGGCGCGCAACAAGCGCGGTCAGCTCGTCGTCGACGGGTTCGGAGGAGGGCGCGTCGGGCTCTATGCCGTCGTCCAACTCCTTCAGGTAGCGGTGGATTGTTGTTTTTGAACCGGTATTTCCCATCTCGATGCGTACGGCGTCGATGCTGGGGTGTTCCCCCCGGGCAAGAATCGCCAGTCGCGCTGTTTGAACCACTGCTTTGTTGATGCCGCCGCGAGCCATGTGTTCTCCTACGATTTCGTACTGTGGTACGTACCACCTATAACGCACTGTACCATGTGTATTTAAAAGAGTGAAAGTGTAAGTTTCTGATACGGGATATACTGGTATTACCCAAGGTGAGGCTGTTATTAGCCTCCCAATGTTGCGAGCCATGTACACAAAATCCACAAGGCCAATTCCATGAGCGATCTGGATCGATACCTGCAAGCCGCCACACGCGATAACACGCGGCGCAGTTACCGCGCAGCGATTGAACACTTCGAGGTGACTTGGGGCGGTTTTCTCCCGGCCACTGCTGACAGCGTTGCGCGCTACCTGGTCGCCTATGCCGGTGAGTTGTCGATCAATACCTTGAAGTTGCGCTTGTCGGCGCTCGCTCAATGGCACAGCAGCCAAGGGTTCGCCGACCCAACCAAGGCGCCCGTGGTGCGCAAGGTATTCAAAGGCATTCGGGCACTGCACCCGGCGCAGGAAAAGCAGGCCGAGCCGTTGCAGCTTCAACACCTTGAGCAAGTGGTAGCAGCGCTGGAACTGGAAGCCGAGGTTGCAAGGTCAGAACATGATCAGCCTTCGCTCCTGCGCGCCCGGCGTGACATGGCCCTGATCCTGTTGGGCTTTTGGCGCGGTTTCCGCAGCGACGAGTTATGCCGCGTGCACATCGAGCATGTGCGCGCAGTCGACGGCTCAGGCATTACGCTGTACCTCCCGCGCAGCAAAAGTGATCGCGAAAACCTCGGCAAGACTTACCAGACCCCGGCGCTGCAACGGTTATGTCCAGTGCAGGCGTATAGCGCGTGGATTACCGAAGCAGCGTTGGTCCGCGGCCCGGTGTTTCGCGGTATCGATCGCTGGGGCAATTTGAGCGCGGAGGGGCTGCACGCCAACAGCGTCATCCCGCTATTACGAAACGCACTGCAGCGTGCCGGTATCGCCGCCGAGCATTACACCAGCCACTCCTTGCGGCGGGGATTCGCCAGTTGGGCGCATCAAAGCGGCTGGGACCTCAAATCCTTGATGAGCTACGTCGGCTGGAAGGACATGAAGTCGGCGATGCGCTACATCGAAGCGAGTCCGTTCCTTGGCATGGCGCTGGTTGAGGAAAAGGTCATGCCAGGTTAGAGACGCTTTTCTTCTATTAATAACCTCGGCTAATAGCGAAAACCCATCAGCAGCATCAAGTTTGCCAATGAGCCATCCGTCCATCGAGTCGGTAGAGTTCACTCCATCAAGTTCTTAACCCCTGACGGAGAGTCACTGATGCCTATCATCAACAGCCAAGTTAAACCGTTCAAAGCAGACGCCTTCAAAAATGGCGACTTCGTGAAAGTGTCGGACGCTGACCTGAAAGGCAAATGGTCTGTCGTATTCTTCTACCCAGCCGACTTCACTTTCGTTTGCCCGACTGAACTGGAAGACCTGGCTGACAACTACGCCGCGTTCGAAAAACTGGGCGTCGAAATCTACAGCGTTTCTACCGATACCCACTTTGCCCACGCTGCCTGGCACAACACTTCGCCAGCCATCGGCAAAATCCAGTACACCATGATCGGCGACCCGACCCACGTGATCTCCCGCAACTTTGACGTACTGATCGAAGAAGCTGGTCTGGCTGACCGTGGCACCTTCGTGATCAACCCTGAAGGTCAGGTCAAAATCGTCGAACTGAACGATGGCGGGGTTGGCCGTGACGCTTCCGAGCTGCTGCGCAAAATCAAGGCTGCTCAATACGTCGCTGCTCACCCAGGCCAGGTTTGCCCAGCCAAGTGGAAAGAAGGCGAGGCCACTCTGGCTCCGTCCCTGGACCTGGTCGGCAAGATCTAAGTCTGTGACGCGCTACATCAGGGCGGAATTCCGCACCTACTAAGTAAGCTGCACCGCCCTCAAAAAACGCCCGGGCGAGATTCGCTCGGGCGTTTTTTTATGTCTATGTCAAAAGGAAATCGCCCGTATGTTGGACGCCACTCTTAAAGCCCAGTTGAAATCGTACCTGGAACGGGTCACCCAACCGATCGAGATCGTTGCTTCCCTCGACGACGGTGCGAAATCCCGGGAAATGCTCGAAATGCTGAAAGACGTTTCCAGTCTTTCCACTCAAATTACCCTGCTCGATAACGGTGACGATGACCGTAAGCCATCGTTCTCGATCAACCGCCCCGGTGCCGATATCAACCTGCGTTTCGCCGGCATCCCGATGGGCCACGAATTTACCTCGCTGGTGCTGGCCTTGTTGCAAGTCGGCGGCCACCCATCGAAAGCCAGTGCTGAAGTCATCGAACAGATTCGTTCGCTCAAAGGCGAATTCAGCTTCGAGACTTACTTCTCGCTGTCCTGCCAGAATTGCCCGGACGTGGTCCAGGCGCTGAACCTGATGGCCGTGCTGAACCCGAACATCCGCCACGTCGCCATTGACGGTGCGCTGTTCCAGGCCGAGGTCGATGAGCGTCAGGTCATGGCGGTGCCCAGTGTTTACCTCAATGGCGTCAACTTCGGTCAGGGTCGCATGGGTCTGGAGGAAATCCTCGCCAAGCTCGACACCAGCGGCATGGAACGTCAGGCCGAGAAGATCAGCGCCAAGGAAGCTTTTGATGTGCTCGTGGTTGGCGGTGGCCCGGCAGGTGCCTCGGCGGCAATCTACGCAGCGCGTAAAGGCATTCGCACCGGCGTTGCGGCTGAACGTTTTGGCGGGCAGGTGCTGGACACCATGGCCATCGAAAACTTCATCTCCGTGCAGGAAACCGAAGGGCCGAAACTGGCCAGCGCACTGGAAGAACACGTCAAACAGTACGACGTCGACATCATGAACCTGCAGCGTGCCACTGCGCTGATCCCGGCGAAAAATCCCGGCGAACTGCACGAAGTGCGCTTCGAAAGCGGCGCGACTTTGAAAACCAAGGCGCTGATTCTGGCGACCGGTGCTCGCTGGCGTGAAATGGGTGTGCCGGGTGAGCAGGAATACAAAGCCAAAGGCGTGTGCTTCTGCCCGCACTGCGATGGTCCGCTGTTCAAAGGCAAACGCGTTGCGGTGATTGGCGGCGGTAACTCCGGCGTTGAAGCGGCCATCGATCTGGCCGGTATTGTCAGCCACGTTACGTTGCTGGAATTCGACAGCAAGTTGCGTGCGGATGCGGTGCTGCAACGCAAGCTGTTCAGCCTGCCCAACGTCGACGTGATCACCAGTGCATTGACCAGTGAAGTGAAGGGCGATGGCCAGAAGGTCAACGGGCTGGTTTACAAAGATCGCGATTCGGGTGAGTTCACTACGATCAACCTGGAAGGGATCTTCGTACAGATCGGTTTGTTGCCCAACACTGACTGGCTCAAGGGCACCATCGAGCTGTCACCTCGCGGCGAGATCATTGTTGATGCGCGCGGTGAAACTTCGATGCCCGGCGTGTTCGCTGCCGGTGACGTGACCACCGTGCCGTACAAGCAGATCGTGATTGCAGTGGGCGAGGGCGCGAAGGCTTCCTTGAGCGCATTCGATCACCTGATCAGGTCGTCAGCCCCGGCGTAAAGACCGACGCTGAAAACACAAAACCCCATGAGTGATCATGGGGTTTTTTTGTGTCACGCCAGAAATTACATCGCTGCCGGCTGAATGATCTCGACCCAGTAAGCATCCGGATCCTTGATGAATGCCAGGCTTTTCATGCGGCCGTCATTGAGGCGCTTCTGGAAATCGCAGCCCAGCGCTTCGAAGCGCTCGCACGCGGCCACAATGTCTGGAACCGAGATGCAGATGTGGCCGAAGCCGCGTGGGTCGGTGTTGCCATTATGATAGGCAAAATCCGCGTCATTTTCGGTGCCGTGGTTGTGCGTCAACTCGAGAATGCCGGGGATCGACTTCATCCACTCGGTGCGGGCCGCAGCGTCGGCCGGGATCTGGCCTTTGTCGACCAGTGCGAGGAAGTACAGGCTGAATTCGGCTTCCGGGAAATCGCGTTTTTCTACCAGCGAAAAACCGAGTACGCGGGTGTAGAAATCCAGTGACTTGGTGATGTCCTTGACCCGCAGCATGGTGTGGTTGAACACGAATTTCTGGGTCGCGGTGTCGGGTTGGGCGGTGACGCCCGGGACGTTGTTCAGTTCTTGCAGGCTCATGGGCCCTCCGGAAAATAGTTGGGGCTGACGATGCGTCAATGATACGCAAGGGCACCGGCATCACCAAACGCAAACCGTCCGCTATTGCCTGTCGGTCGCGCGAGGCTCAGACTTTGACGGTCAATTCACGAGTGTCCTCCCGCGATGATCCGATTCCATCAAACCCTGTTTGTGCTGATTTGCCTGTTGTCCGGGGGCACGGCTGCGCTCGCTGATATACCGGTGATCAGTTGGCCGAACGGCTGGGAAGTCGAGCCAGTGCCTCAGGATAACGCCTCATCCAAGGTGTCCCGCCAGCGCGCGGTCAAAAACGATGCGGGAGGCACGCCGGTGGTCGTGATGGAGCTGACCATGACGCCAGTCGCGAGCGACCATCAGGTCAATCTACAAGGGGTGTTGCTGGAGATGCGAAAATCGGTGCAGAAGGATTTCTTTCAGAGCGGTTATCAGAGTGTGTGCAACAAGATTCACCCGGTTACCCTGAGCCGACTGGCAGCCCTGGAAACTACCTGCACTATTACGCAGAACGGGCGGCACGTACTCTCGCAAACATTGGTCGCGGCAGTGGATGCTGACAAGGCCTATGTTTTATCGTATGCAGGTCAGGC
The DNA here is from genome assembly GCA_030856525.1 of Pseudomonadota bacterium. GTDB lineage: Bacteria > Pseudomonadota > Gammaproteobacteria > Pseudomonadales > Pseudomonadaceae > Aquipseudomonas. Next base: position 13,102 of record JALYPE010000360.1, read on the forward strand.
TGAAGCTTACAAGGCGAGCCAGGTCGAGATAGAGGCTGCACGTAACAGTTTGAAACTTTGATGACAGTAATTTTTTTTGGATGGTTGTGTACGCACAGATAATTGCTTTGAAAAGTTACAACAAAGTCGTCCCCGATTCGAAAACATTCTAGTCAGTTCGTCGCCTTTAGAAGAAGTTCATGAAAGGCCCTGCACGTACAGGGCTACTGCGAGTGACTGTAGTACTCAACCGCGCAACCAGGAATCAACGGTAGACGCGCCGTACTTTTCCTTCCACGCTTTCAGGCCGCGATGATTGCCGCCTTTGGTTTCAATCAATTCCCCGGTGTGTGGATTCTGATACACCTTGACCACGCGCGCGCGGCGGGTTTTCGGTGCGGCAGACTGTTGCAGGCCTGATTTGGCCGGATTCGGATCGAGAATGGCAACGATATCGCGCAAACTCTTGCCATAGGTTTTCATCAGTCCCTGAAGCTTCTCTTCGAATTCGATTTCTTTCTTGAGCCCGGCGTCGTTCTTCAGGGATTCCAGCTGCTTGAGCTGTTCTTGAAGAGCCTTTTCAGCTGCACGAAATTCCGCGAGTCTGGACAATATCTTTACTCCTATAATGGGTTTGGCTGATACCAACCGCAAACAAAGCTATAAGCCAGGAGCCTTGAAGCGACACGGAGATAAATGGCTCACCGCCCATCTAGGGCAGGCACCAAAAATTGTAGTAGTTAATCTGTGAAGAGTAAATCCTGACCTTGTCAGCATGTAACAAGTGTAATGTTCTGATTCAATTTGGTGCGTTAACTCGTTGTCTTGCCATAAATTAACTCGGCTTAATGATCACTTAATGCGCTAATGAAATCCGCGCCGGACATCGGTCGGCCATAAAGATAACCTTGCAGAAAGTTGACGCCGTGGGCAGTCAGGTATGCACTTTGCTCTTCTGTCTCCACGCCTTCAGCAACGATACCCAGGTCGAGCTTGGCCGAGAGCTCGATAATGGTCTCCAGAATGTGTCCGGAGAGTGCATCGGCGCCGATCATGGCCACAAAACTTTGATCGATTTTCAGAAAATCGACGTTGAATTGCCGCAAATAGCCCAGGCTTGAATGCCCGGTGCCGAAGTCATCAATGGCAATCATCACGCCCAGTTCGTGAAGCCGTTCGAACAGTTGATGGGTGATGGCGGTCGGCTCGATGAGTTCGCGTTCGGTCAGCTCCAGCACCAGGTTGACCGCGCCGGGCGCGAATGCATCGAGAAACGCACGGCAATCGCTGACCAGTTCCAGATCTTTGCAGTGGCTGGCGGTGATGTTTATCCCTACATGAAACGGTCCATTGAATGAAGCCTGCGCAGGCGCGAGTATGCGCGCCGTCTGCTGCATCAATGAGCGCGTCATCGGTACGATCAGTCCGGAGTGCTCGGCAAACGGAATGAACAAGTCCGGTCGCACCAGGCCTTCCCTCGGGTGATTCCAGCGCATCAACACTTCGGCGCCGGACCACTTTTTGTTGTCGCCATGCACGACGGGTTGAAAATACGGAATGAACTCCGCCGCTTCCAGGGCGCGCTGCATTTCGTGGCTGGGTGAGGTTGAGCGCTTCTGCAGGATGTGACCGATCAAACCGGAGACGATGCCGAAGAACATCAACAAGCTGAACAGCGGTGGATACTCGGTGCTCATGTAGCGCCAGATTTCGCCTGTGGGAAAACCGGCAGCCACGGTGAAGGCATAGCGGCTGGAGGCAAGTCTGCTTTCGGCAACCGGCAGATTGGGAAGTGCGTCGCTGTGCACCTTGCCGTCGGCTGACAGCCAGTTCGGGCCGACCTGCAAGAGGACGGAGGTTTCGCGGCCGATCAAACGGAGCACATTGCTCAGGTGATAGCCATCCAGCGTGGTCAGCGCACCCTGTTTGCCTTCGTTAAGCCGATACACCAGCAGAGACGTATTGGGCGTGACCGGATTGCCGTTCATCAGCCACAACTTGCCGTCAGTGTAATTACCCGGGTTGACCTGCTCTTGATAGTCGCCGAACAACGAACTGCAATAAAGATCGTTGTCCCACACCAGATTGGTCGAGCGCACGAACGGGCGGCGAGTGACCTGCTCACGCAGCGCGAGTTTCACCTCTTCGCAACGTTGACCAGCCAGCGGGAGCAATTCACGCGCTGCTTGGGCGGTGTTATCGAGCATCAATTCAAATTGACGAACGGCCTCTTCGGCGGTGTGCTCGCTGCTCTGTTGGAGAGTACGCTGGGCTTGCATGTAAAGAATAGCGAGCCCGAGTGCCATCGGGATCAAGCCGCTCAGCACTGTGACAACGATGCGGGCGCTGCGGTTGCGCCGGGATTTTACGCTCAGTGGCATTTGCGAAACCTGTGACTAAATAAAGGGCTCTCAAATGCTGGCAGGTCAACGGCCTCCCAAAAAGAGTTCGATCAGCAGGCCATAATAGTTGGCCTTGACGGCTTGCGCTGCTTGCGCGGAAATTTCGTGTGTGACGGGGCCTTGCGCCGGCCGCGCAAATGGGGATTTCATACAGAAGACGGACAAACCTATTTACGCTGTGTAGAATCGGTTTACGCATATAAGAATAATCGTCGTCTGCCAGCGGAAGCTCGCTCGCATCAGCCTTGGGTCGTCAATGAAGAGTTTCGGGTTTCAATTGATCTACGGTGACTTTCTCGCCCGCAGCGTGCGGGGCATCTCCTGCGCGCCACCCGCCGGTCTCAGCATTACTCGTTAGTAACGATTCGTTAATTGACAAGAAAAATGATGAGGCGCCAAACCATGGCAGATTTATACGAAAACCCAATGGGCCTGATGGGCTTTGAATTCATCGAATTCGCATCGCCAACTCCGAACACGCTGGAGCCGATCTTCGAGATCATGGGCTTCACCAAAGTCGCGACCCACCGTTCCAAAGCCGTGCACCTGTATCGTCAGGGCGCGATCAATCTGATCCTCAACAACGAACCTAACAGCGTCGCCTCATACTTTGCGGCCGAGCATGGCCCGTCGGTGTGCGGCATGGCGTTTCGCGTCAAGGACTCGCAGCAGGCCTACAAGCGTGCGCTGGAACTGGGCGCGCAACCGATCCATATCGAAACCGGTCCGATGGAGCTGAACCTGCCCGCGATCAAAGGCATTGGCGGCGCGCCGCTGTACCTGATCGACCGTTTCGGCGAAGGCAGCTCGATCTACGACATCGACTTCGTGTACATCGAAGGTGTGGACCGTAACCCGGTTGGCGCTGGTCTGAAAATCATCGATCACCTGACCCACAACGTTTATCGCGGGCGCATGGCCTACTGGGCGAACTTCTACGAGAAGCTGTTCAACTTCCGTGAAATCCGCTTCTTCGACATCAAAGGCGAGTACACCGGCCTGACGTCCAAAGCGATGACTGCGCCGGACGGCATGATCCGCATCCCGTTGAACGAAGAGTCATCGAAAGGCGCGGGGCAGATCGAAGAGTTCCTGATGCAGTTCAATGGCGAGGGCATTCAGCACGTGGCTTTCCTGGCGGATGACCTGGTGAAAACCTGGGACCACCTGAAAAGCATCGGCATGCGCTTCATGACCGCGCCGCCAGAAACCTACTACGAAATGCTCGAAGGCCGTTTGCCGAATCACGGCGAGCCGGTCGATGAACTGCAGTCGCGCGGCATCCTGCTGGACGGTTCTTCGGAGTCGGGCGACCGTCGTCTGCTGCTGCAGATCTTCTCGGAAACCCTGATGGGGCCGGTGTTCTTCGAATTCATCCAGCGCAAAGGCGATGATGGTTTCGGTGAAGGCAACTTCAAGGCACTGTTTGAATCAATCGAGCGGGACCAGGTTCGTCGGGGTGTGCTTTCCACCGACTAAGCCGGTGTAGCGATAAAACTGTGGGACCGAGCCTGGTCGGGGCGGCATTCCGACGATAGCGTCTTCAGACTCAACGCTAATATTGGCTGACAGACTGATATCGTCGGAATGCCGCTCAGACCAGGCTCGCTCCCACATTGTTTTTGTGTTGCGTTTAAGGTCGTCGCTGTCGCATCAGGTGTTTGAACCCCTCAAACACCAACACCACCACCGCCAGCCAGATCGGAATGTACGTCAGCCATTCGCCGGCCTTGATGCTCTCCCCGAGCAACAACGCCACGCAGAGCAGCAGCACCGGTTCGACATAGCTCAGCAAGCCAAACAGGCTGAACGGCAGCAGTCGGCTGGCGATGATGTAGATCACCAGCGCCGAGGCACTGATGACACCCAGCAGCGGGATCAACAGCGACAGCCACGGGTACTGATCGAACACCGCAAAACCTTGCTCGCCGGTCTGCACGAACCAGAACGCGACAGGTAGCGTCAGGGCCATGTCCAGCCACAAGCCGCCGAGATTGTCCGTCGCCAACCGCTTGCGCAGGATGAAATACGTTGGGTAGCCAACGCACACCAGCAGCGTCGCCCATGAAAAACCACCCACCTGGTAGATCTCGTTGATTACGCCCAGGCAGGCCAGGAATACCGCGACTTTCTGCAGATACGACAGACGCTCACCGTATGCAACACGTCCGGTCAGGACCATGGTCAGCGGCAGCAGAAAATAGCCCAGCGATACATCAAGGCTATAGCCGTTGAGCGGCGCCCACATGAACAGCCAGAGTTGCACACCGAGCAGGACAGAAGAGGCGACCAGGCCAGCAATCAGTTTTGGCTTGGCACGCACATGCCTGACAATCTCGACCACGCGTTTCCATTCCCCGGACACCAGCATGAACGCGGTCATGCAGGGCACGGTCAAGAGCATTCGCCAGCCGAAAATTTCTACACCGCTCAGCGGCGTGAGCAGAGACGTGTAGTAATACATGACGGCAAACAGCACCGAGGCTAACACCGAGAGAGCGATACCTTTAGACAAACTGTCCTCGCGAAGTTGAAGGTGAGAAAGGGGGGGCGGAGGATACGTGTTTTTTGCCAACAGTATTGACCAGCGATCAATACGAACAACTGTGGGATGAGTCGAAGCATAGTTGAGTGATCGCACGCTCCCACAGTGACTGTGTGTGTTCCTCAGTTCTGGCGTGGTTGTCTGCCTGACACAAAATGGCTCACATCATTGAAACCCGGTGTCGATGCATGCCCCGGGGTCACCAGCGAATCGATAAACGCTTCATCGTCAGCCGTTATCTTCACCGATTGGGCTTTAGTGTAGGCGTCCCACTGTGCTTCGGTACGCGGGCCGACAATGGCCGAGGTCACAGCGCAGTTGTTGAGCACCCAGGCGATCGCGAACTCGACAATGCCCACGCCACGACTTTGCGTGTATTGCTGAATCTGTTGGGCAATACGCAGCGATTCAACGCGCCATTCTGTTTCCAGAATGCGTTTATCGGCGCGGCCGGCGCGACTGTTGGCGTCCGGTTGCACATCCGGCGCATATTTGCCGCTCAACACGCCGCGCGCCAGCGGGCTATATGGCACCACGCCCAGACCATAATTCTGGGCTGCGGTGATCTGTTCCGACTCTGCCTGGCGGTTGACGATGTTGTACAGCGGCTGACTGATCACCGGTCGGTCGATGCCCAGCTTATCCGCCACGCGAATCACCTCGGCGATGCGCCAGCCTCGGTAGTTCGACAGGCCCCAGTAACGAATCTTGCCCGTGCGGATCAGGTCGCCGATGGCCGACACCGTCGCTTCCAGCGGCGTATTGTGATCTTCGTGGTGCAGGTAGTAGATGTCGAGATAGTCGGTGCCAAGGCGCGTCAAACTGGCGTCGATGCCGTTAAAAATGTGCTTGCGGCTCAGGCCGCTGCGGTTCGGCACACCGTCAACGGGACCGAATCCCACTTTAGTCGCCAGGACCCATTCGTGGCGATTCCCGGCGATGGCTTCGCCGACGATTTCTTCCGAGCGGCCATTGGTATACACGTCAGCAGTGTCGATGAAATTGATACCCTGGTCCCAGGCCTTGTCGATGATTCGCAGAGAATCTTCGGTGCTGGTCTGTTCGCCAAACATCATGGTGCCCAGGGTCAGGGTGGACACCTGCAAACCCGAATGACCCAGCGTGCGGTAGCTCATGACGAAATCCTTTTGCCAATGGGAAAGGCTCAATCAGATACCACAACAGTCTGGCGAGGCAAATGAAAAAGATCGGAGCCTGCGGCACCTCTGTGACATGGCTGCGCTCTCTTTATCATGATTTATTGCGAGGCAAAGGGTAACGTTGATCGCCCTGAGCGTCGTGGCCACACCAATGGCCAGCAATCGTTGTGTCTGCGCGCGGGGTTTGCTGATCTGCTCTGTGCGCTAAAAAACTGCCAATTCCTTAGGCTGCCAAGGATCCACCCTATGTTCGAACTCGATCACGACCTGGCCCAGGACATCGTCGACCGGGCAATGGCCATCCTGCCGTACAACGTCAATGTCATGGACAGCCAGGGCCTGATTCTGGGCAGTGGTGAACCGGTAGGAGTCAAC
>JALYPE010000362.1 GCA_030856525.1 Pseudomonadota bacterium
GGTCTGTTGACTGTCACGGTGATCGAACTGGAAGCCTTCGAGAATTTTCAGGGTCATCAGCGCCACCAGGCCCTGGCCGCTGGGTGGGATTTCCCAGACGTCGACGCCACGGTAGCTGACCTTGATCGGCTCGACCCACTGCGCGCGGTAATCCTGCAGGTCACTGGCGCGCAAGTAACCGCCGGTGGCCCGCGAGTGCGCATCGAGGCGTTGCGCGAGCGCGCCGCGATACAGGCTTTCGCAGCCGGTTTCGGCGAGTTCGGTCAAGGTGCGCGCCTGGGCCGGGTTGCGGAAGAGTTCACCGGCACGGGGTGCGCGGCCATCAATCAGGAACGTCTTAAACCAGCTTTCGAGCACCTCGTCGCGGTCCGGGCTGAAGTCTTCGAGCGCGGTTTGCCATTGGAGAGCAACCACTGGCGACAGCGGGAAGCCGTCACGCGCAAGGTGGATTGCCGGCTGCAACAGCTCCGCGAAAGGCAGTCGACCGAAACGTTTCGACAGCTCGGCCCACGCCGAAGGGCAGCCGGGAACGGTCACCGGCGTCCATCCATGCAACGGCATTTTTGCATGCCCGGCAGCTTTAACGGCTTCGATGCTCAAGGCTTGCGGTGCGGCGCCATTGGCATTCAGACCGTGCAGTTTGTTTTGCGTCCAGACCAGCGCAAAAGCGTCACCACCAATGCCGCAACCGGTCGGTTCAACCACGGTCAATGCCGCTGCCGTTGCGATGGCGGCGTCGATTGCATTGCCGCCGCGACGCATGATTTCGATTCCGGCCTCAGCGGCCAGCGGTTGGGACGCAGCGACCATGCCGCGTTTGGCGAACACGCTTTGGCGCTGCGAAGCGTAGGGGTACTCGTGGGCAGAAAATTTGAACATGGCATGACTCGCAAATGAAAGATTCGGGGCTCACAACACCCGGCTAAGAAACGCGCGGGTGCGGGCATGCTTCGGCTGGCTGAAGATCTGTTCGGGCGGACCTTGTTCGATCAACTCGCCCTGATCGAGCACCACCACCCGGTCGGCCACTTCGCGCGCGAAGCCCATTTCGTGGGTGACGACGACCATGGTCATGCCCTCCTCAGCCAGTTCCTTCATGACCTGCAGCACTTCGCCGACGGTTTCCGGGTCGAGCGCACTGGTGGGCTCGTCAAACAGCATCGCTTGCGGCTTCATCGCCAAGGCACGCGCAATCGCCACCCGTTGCTGCTGACCGCCGGACAACATCGAGGGGTAGTGATCGGCTTTCTCAGCCAGCCCGACACGTTGGAGCAACGCCCGCGCCTGCTCGAGCGCTGCCGCACGCGACACGCCCAGCACCTGGATCGGCGCCTCGATGATGTTTTCCAGTGCGGTCATGTGCGGGAACAGGTTGAAGCGCTGGAACACCATGCCGATGTCGCGGCGCTGGCGAGCGATGTTGCGTTCCGAGTCCTTGACCAGGCGGCCGTTGGCCTTGGTGCGATAACCCATCGGGCGACCGCTGACGCGAATCTGCCCCGACTGAATGTCTTCGAGCAAATTGATGCAGCGGATGAACGTGGTTTTGCCCGACCCGGACGCGCCGATCAACACCACCACTTCGCCGCGCCGCACTTGCAGCGAAATGCCTTTGAGAATTTCCAGATCACCGAAGGACTTGTGAATATCCAGTGCTTCGATGACCAGTTCTTCACTCATGTGCGCCATGTTCAACGCCCTCTCAGCAGTTTCATGGTGGTGCGCCCAAACAGGCGGCTGGCGGCCGGTGTCGGACGGTCGGACTGGCCAAACCGCGCTTCGAGCCAACGCTGGAAAAAGCCCCAAAGCGTGGTCAGCGCGAGGAAATAGATCGCGACCACCAGGTACAACTCGAACACACGGAAGGTCGCCGAGGTGACCATTTGCGTGCTGAGCAGCAGTTCCTGCACGCCGATCACACTGACCAGCGTGGTGTTTTTCAGCATCACGTTGAACTCGTTGCCCAGCGGCGGCACGATCACCCGGAACGCCTGGGGCAGCACGATGCGACGCATCAATTTGGCAAAGGTCATGCCCAGGGAGCGCCCGGCTTCGTATTGCCCCTTGTCCACCGCGCCGATCCCGGCCCGGATGATCTCCGCCATGTACGCGCCTTCGTTGAGGCCCAGCGCGATGATCGCGGCCTGAATATTGCCCGGAATCACCAACCAGCCGAGGTCGATGTCTTCAAACCGGAAGATCCCGCCCGCCGCCAGTGCCGTGTACAGAAAAACGATCTGCACCAGCAACGGCGTGCCGCGCATCAGCCATACATAAAAGCGCACCGGGTACTGCAACAGCGGATTGCTCGACAGCTTCATCAGCGCCGCGATCAGCCCAAGCACGCAACCGAGCAACATTGCCGATACGCTGATCAGGCACGTCAGCCAGAGACCGGTCAGGTACACGTCGCTGGGTTGCAACAGGTACTGCCAGAACACATCCCAATTGAAATTCATCACCGGCGCCCTCAGTCCAGTTTGTCGCTATCGACATGCCATTTGCTGAGCAGCGCGGTGTAGCTGCCATCGGCGCGCATGCCCTGCAGCACCTCGGTCAGCGCTGCGGTCAACTGCGGGTCGCTTTTGCGCACACCAAAACCGGTGAGAATGCGGTTGAACGCAGGCACCGCCGACTGGAACAGGTCCGGCGCCAGTTGCTGGTAATGCCCGGCGGACTCGACCGTGGTGCCGAACGCGTCGACCTGATTGATGCGCAGCGCCTGAAATGCGTCGGCATCGACGTTGTACACCACCAGTTTCATCGGTGGCTTGCCGGCCGCTTCGAGTTTTTCATTTTCCTTGCCGAGTAGCACGCGGATGGTAGAACCGTTGCTGACCGCGACTTTGAGCCCGGACAAATCTTCCAGGGTATTCACTGATTTCGGGTTGCCCTTGGGCACCACGATCGACTGGCTGGAATACATGAAGTTGACGATGTCGATGACTTCACGGCGCTCCGGCTTATCGAACAGTTGATCGACGATCATGTCGCACTGCTGCGCCAGCAACGCCGGGATGAGGCCGGCAAACGGCGAGATGCGCCATTCGACTTTCTTGACGCCCAGACGCTTGGCAATCGCCTCGCCCATGTCGACCTGCAGCCCCACCGGCTTCTGCTGCAAGTCGAATGACACCAGCGGCGGCGAGTCCATGCCGGAGCAGTAAACAATCTTCGGACTTTTGCTCAAGCGCTCGGGCAATTCCGGGGCGGCGAAGGCCGACAGGGAACAGAGGCTGAAGCTGAAAACGGCAACTAACGCGCAAGACTTGTGCATGGCAAGACTCCAGGTGTGCTGCAACGAAATCCTGCAGGAGCTGCCGAAGGCTGCGATCTTGTAAAAATCCACAGCAAAAGATCGCAGCCTTCGGC
>JALYPE010000382.1 GCA_030856525.1 Pseudomonadota bacterium
GATGCAGACCCCGCAGGGCTTCGAGATCATCAATGGCCAGGTCATCCCGACCGACTGGTTTGCGGTGATCTTCAACCCGTCGTTCCCGTACCGCCTGGCGCACATGGCGACTGCCGCGTTCGTGGCGACGGCATTCTTCGTCGGTTCCTCGGCGGCCTGGCACTTGCTGCGTGGTCGCGACAACCCGGCGATCCGCACCATGCTGTCGATGGCGATGTGGATGGCCTTGCTCGTCGCGCCGATTCAGGCTGTGATCGGCGACTTCCATGGCCTCAACACGCTCAAGCATCAACCGGCGAAAATCGCTGCGATCGAAGGCCACTGGGAAAACCACGGCGACGAACCGACTCCGTTGATCCTGTTCGGCTGGCCGGACATGAAAGAAGAGCGGACCAAGTTTGCCGTCGAAATTCCGTACCTGGGCAGCTTGATCCTGACCCACTCGCTGGACAAGCAAGTGCCGGCGCTCAAAGACTTCCCACCGGAAGACCGGCCAAATTCGACCATCGTATTCTGGTCCTTCCGGATCATGGTCGGCCTGGGCATGCTGATGATCTTCACCGGTCTGTGGAGCCTGTGGCTGCGCAAACGGGATGCCCTTTATACCTCGCGGCCATTCCTTTATCTGGCCCTGTGGATGGGGCCGTCCGGATTGATCGCGATTCTTGCTGGCTGGTTTACCACTGAAATCGGCCGTCAACCGTGGGTGGTCTACGGGTTGATGCGCACGGCGGATGCGTCGTCCGGGCACAGTTTCATGCAGATGAGCATCACCCTGATCATGTTTGTCGTGGTCTATTTCGCGCTGTTTGGTGCCGGCCTCGGCTACATGATGCGCCTGGTACGCAAGGGTCCGGTGACCGACGAGGGCAAAGAAACCAACGACGGCGGTCCGGGCAAGAAACGCACGCCTGCGCGTCCACTCTCGGCTGCCGATGAAGACAACGGCGAAGGCGACGTGCACGACCCTATCAGCCTGAACAAGGAGATTTGAATCATGGGTATCGATCTTCCGCTGATCTGGGCCGTGATCATCATCTTCGGCATCATGATGTACGTGGTCATGGACGGTTTTGACCTGGGCATCGGGATTCTTTTCCCGTTCGTTAAAGGTAAGACCGACCGTGACGTGATGATGAACACGGTGGCACCGGTCTGGGACGGTAACGAAACCTGGCTGGTACTGGGCGGTGCGGCGTTGTTCGGCGCGTTCCCGCTGGCCTATTCGGTGGTGCTCTCGGCCTTGTATTTGCCGCTGATCTTCATGCTGATGGGGCTGATCTTTCGTGGCGTGGCGTTCGAGTTTCGCTTCAAGGCCAAAGACCACAAACGTCACCTCTGGGACAAGGCGTTCATTGGTGGCTCGCTTGCGGCGACGTTCTTCCAAGGTGTCGCACTGGGTGCGTTCATTGACGGATTCGAGGTGGCCAATCGGCAATTCGTCGGCGGTTCGCTGGCCTGGCTGACGCCGTTCACGCTGTTCTGCGGTGTGGCGTTGGTGGTTGCCTATGCCTTGCTGGGTTGCACGTGGCTGATCATGAAAACCGAGGGCAAGCTGCAGAAGCAGATGCACGACATCGCGCGGCCACTGGCATTTGTGGTCTTGGCGGTCATCGGTATCGTCAGTATCTGGACGCCGCTGACGCACGCGGACATTGCCGCTCGCTGGTTCACCCTGCCGAATCTGTTCTGGTTCCTGCCGGTGCCGATTCTGGTCTTGGTAACGATGTACGGTCTGCTGCGCGCTGTGGCGCGTAATGCCAACTACACGCCGTTCCTGCTGACGCTGGTGCTGATCTTCCTCGGCTACAGCGGGCTCGGCATCAGCCTGTGGCCAAACATCGTGCCGCCGTCGATCTCGATCTGGGAAGCAGCAGCGCCGCCGCAAAGCCAGGGCTTCATGCTGGTGGGCACGCTGTTCATCATTCCGTTCATTCTGGGGTACACCTTCTGGAGCTATTACGTGTTCCGCGGCAAGGTCACCCACGAGGATGGTTATCACTAGTCAGTCGAGCTTGCTCGCGTTGGCGCCCTCGATGGCGCCAACAACCTATGAAGAGGAATGAACGCCATGGCTAACAAACCTTCTCTGCACGATATCCAGGAAGCCGAAAAAAAGCCGCTTTGGCAGCGGCTTGGATGGTTGGCGATGATCTGGACCGGCAGCGTGGTAGCGCTGTTCATCGTCGCCAGTCTGATGCGCATGTTCATGAATGCTGCGGGCCTCAGTACGCACTGAGCCACCTCGACTGTTCCCGTCCTGTGCCTTGTGGCGCAGGCCTCAAGCCCTCCTGATGGAGGGTTTTTTTTTGCGTCAGATTACTTGCGCGCCTTCAAAATCACGAACTTGGGCGTGGCGGCCACTTGCTCGACGCCACGGAACAATCGCGCCAGTTTGCTGTGGTAACCCAAGTGGCGATTGCCGACGATGTACAAGGCACCGCCCACTACCAGCGCTTCGCGAGCTTGCTGGAACATGCGCCAAGCGAGGAAGTCGCCCACCACCTGCTGTTGATGGAATGGCGGGTTGCACAGTACGACGTCCAGCGACTGCGGTTCCTGCCCGGCCAGACCATCGCCGGCACGCACGGTCACTTCTCGATCACCCAACGCCGCCTGCCAGTTCTCCGTAGCGGATTGCACTGCCATGAATGATTCATCGACCAACGTGTAATGCGCCTCGGGGTTTTGCAGCGCGCTGGCGATGGCCAATACGCCATTGCCGCAACCGAGGTCGGCGACTCGCGCCGTGCCAAGGTTGTCTGGCAGGTGCGGGAGAAAGGCCCGCGTGCCGATATCCAGCCCTTCACGACAAAACACGTTGGCATGATTAAGCAGTTCAATCGACGGCGCGTCGAGTCTGTAACGAGTGGGGTAGGGGGACGCAGCAGGTGCTTTCGCCTCTGCGGTGGCAATCAACAGGCGGGCTTTTTTCACCGCCAGTGAGGCTTGCACCGGGCCGATATAGCGCTCCAGCAAATCGCCTGCTGCCCGTGGCAGGTGCTTGACCATGGCCGCAGCAACCACTTGCGCGCCGGGTGCCAATTGGCCCTGGAGCCGGATCAACTGCTCCTCCAGCAACGCCAGGGTTTTCGGTACGCGAATCAGTACCCGATCAAATGGACCGACGATGGCGTCACTGGCGGGTATGTAAGGCACCGCGTCGAATGGCAACCCATTGCGCAGCAGGTTTTTTTGCAGTCCTTGCAACGCCAGGAACGAATCGCCGCTGCTGGTCACCCGGACCTTGCCCGTCAGGCTCGCAGCCAATGCGCCGAAACTGTCGTTGAGCACCAGCACGCGCGTGTCTGCCCCCGGATTTTGATCAGCCAGGTGACCGAGCAAGTATTCGTCTGCTGCATCGAATGCCTGCAAAGGCTCGTTCTGCTGTTCAGGCTGGCGAATGAGGTCGAGTCGGGCGAAAGGGGTTTCGAGCAAAGGCATGGGGCGGGTAGCTCTGATAATCAACAGGGATCGCGCGGCCCTGAGGCGCTGTGGCGGGCGAGACCGTCCAGGTGAACTGCGTCGTGGAGTCCACGCCATCACTCAGGAGGACCGCAAATGGTACGTTTTTTTCTCTCGGATTACCCGCAGCTTTTTTAGCGCTCAGCGGATCGAAGCATCACTCAAGTGACCAGCTTTCATCGCCGCAATGATCGCCGAAATTTTGTTTTTGACGCCGAGTTTTTCGATGGCACTCTGAATATGAAAATGAATGGTGCGCGCGCTCAGGTGAAGAATCCGGGCGCTCTCCTCGGCAGTTTTGCCAGCTGCCGCGAGGTTCAGAACGTCGATCTCGCGCGCAGAAAGACGCGGCGGAGCCTGTTTGACGCAGTGTTTGGGCAGCGATTGTTCCACCAGTAGGTGCAGATGCCGCGCCATGAATACTGAAAACCCGAGATTCTCATAAAGCTCCAGGGCTGTGATCGGGCAATGACTGCGCGCCAGACTCAAGATGCTGCACAAGCCCTTTTCTTCATCATGCAATGCTTGCGACCAACCGTGTTGCAGGCCGTGCATTTTCAACGCATCCCACAAAATCGGGCTGTCTGAAAACATGTCTTCGGTCCACAGGATGGGGAGCATTGAGTGATTGCAATGCGCTACTACTGGATCAATATTGCGCATTTTGTTCCGGTCATACTCGCGGTTCCAACTAGTCGGATAATTATTGAATTTAACGGTCTTTGGATGATGATCTCTGGAAGGATAAGTTGTTGAAAATCCGAAGTAATTGAAGCCGATGTTTTTGGCAAAGCACACGGCACTCCGATAAGCGGTATCAATTTCAGTCGTACTTGAAAACTGTTTCAGTTGTGCTTCTTTCCATTGTTCCATCATCGGTCTCCATAACCTTTGGTCAGCTTGCAGGTTCCTGGATCCAATACCAGGAGAAGCTCAGTGTAGGACTCTTCCTACGCAACGGTAATGAGTTTCAGTAAATTTTCGTAATTGAAATTTAAATATGTCTTCTATAACCCTCGCCGATACATCTATCAATTTTTTTGAATGATGAGGCTAATATTAATTTATTAGAAATGACTTTGAGTTGATCATTGAACAGCTGATCACGGGCTAGATAATTTTGTACAAGTTCAACTGGAAAATAGTACAACTATTAAAGACATTACAAACAACAGGTGTTTAGCCAGGCGGGTTTGCGGGACACTGTACTTCTTCAATCAAGGGAGCGCCCCATGACTGCCAGCGTCGAGACATTCACTCGCCAGACGTTGACCGACGTTCAACCGTTGACGCCTGGCCTGTTTACCCTGCGCACCACCCGCGATCCCGGTTTTCGTTTTCGTGCAGGGCAGTTTGCCCGACTGGGAATTACCAAGCCTGACGGCAGCACTGTCTGGCGCGCTTATTCCATGGTGTCCTCACCCTATGACGAGTTTCTCGAATTCTTTTCCATTGTGGTGCCCGGGGGGGAGTTCACCAGTGAACTGCATCGGCTCGGGGTTGGCGATACATTGCTGGTTGATCGTCAGGCCTTCGGTTACCTGACGCTGGACCGCTTTGTCGATGGCCGCGATCTCTGGTTATTGTCGACAGGAACAGGCGTGGCGCCGTTTCTGTCGATTTTGCAGGACTTCGAAGTCTGGGAGAAATTTGAGCGCATTATCCTCGTTTACAGCGTGCGCGAGCGACGGGAATTGGCTTACCAGGAACTTGTCGCCGGGCTGGCAGAGCGTGACTACCTGGCCGAGCACGCGCACAAGCTGCAATTCATCGCGACGGTCACCCGCGAAGTGTGGCCGAACGCCTTGAATGGCCGAATTACGTCTTTGATTGAAAATGGCGAACTGGAACGCGTGGCTGGTGTGACCCTGACGCCAGAACACTCCCGCGTCATGCTGTGCGGTAATCCGCAAATGATTGATGACACGCGAAAGATGCTCAAACAGCGAGGCCTGAATCTGAGCCTGAGTCGCCGGCCGGGGCAGGTCGCCGTAGAAACTTACTGGTAGAAAAAAGGCGCCTGGGTAGGCGCCTGTTTGTCAGAAATTCATTACAGCTGTGGTGGCTGATTGTTTTGCGCCTTCAACAGATCGCGAATCTCGCCCAGCAGCAGTTCCTCTTTGGTGGGCACGGGTGGCAGGGTTGGCGCGACGGCTTCTTCGCGCTTCAGACGATTGATGCCTTTCACGCCCATGAAGATCGCGAACGCGACGATGATGAAGTCAATGGTTGTCTGAATGAACTTGCCGTAGGCCAATAACACCGCAGGCGCATCGCCCGAGGCTGCCTTGAGCGTAATCGCCAGATCGCTGAAGTCCACTCCACCGATCAGCAGGCCGAGAGGTGGCATGACCACATCACCGACAAATGATGAAACTATCTTGCCA
>JALYPE010000405.1 GCA_030856525.1 Pseudomonadota bacterium
GTGTAGAGGTGTTGTTTGATGGCGCCGAAGCACAGGCCATCGGTCAGCCTGGCGATTACCTGCAGCGACCCGGTTTCTGGCAGGGCGGCATCGGCATCGCCGCCTGTTGGTACGGCGCCGCGCAAAGCATCGCTGAGCGCCTGCGTAGCCATTGTGCGCAACGTCCCGAGCCTCATGCCCTCGCCCACCTTGGCGCGGTCGATTGCGCATTGCAATCGGCGGCGGCAGTTTTGCGAATCAGCGCACTGACCATTGATGCAGCGCCTCTCGACGATGCGCAACTATTGGCTCGACGTGCCCGCGCTGTTGTCGAGCAGGCTGCCGAGCAGGTCATTTTTCACGTCGGCCATGCCCTCGGTGCAGGTCCCTATTGCAAGGATCGGCACTTCGCCCGGTTGATCGCCGACCTGCCGGTGTTCCTCCGTCAAAGCCATGCCGAACGAGACCTCGCTGCCCTTGGCGAACAGGTACTCAGCGGAACATGGGCGTTATGAAAGCCAATCCTATCGTCGGTCAGGGCACGCCGTTGCATCAATGGCAGCGCTCCAGCCAGCTGGCGCAACTGCCCGAAATCGACATTCTGCAACTGGTGCCCGAAGGTGCGCGTGCGGTGATTATCGCCCCGCACCCGGATGACGAAGTGCTCGGCTGTGGTGGCTTCCTGCAAATGCTCGCCGCTGCCGGCCGGCCGTTGCAGCTGATTTCGGTGACCGATGGCAGCGCCAGCCATCCCGGCTCCGCGAGCTGGCCGGTCGAGCGTTTGAGCGCCGTGCGACCGCAGGAATCCGCCGAGGCTTTGCGCAGATTGGATCTGCCGTTGCACAGCCTGAAATGGTTGCGCGGTGGCTTTGCCGACAGCCAGGTGGCAGCATGCGAAACCGAGCTGTGCGATTTCATCGAACGGTATTTGCGCCCGGGTGATGTGGTGTTCACCACCTGGCGCGAAGACGGCCATTGCGATCACGAAGCCGTGGGCCGTGCCAGTGCTGAAGCTGCGCGACGCGTCGGCGCTACCCTGTATGAATTGCCCGTGTGGACCTGGCACTGGGCATCGCCGGAAGATTGCGCGGTGCCCTGGGATCGAGCTCGAAAAATATTGTTGAGCCCGCATCTGGTCGCCCGCAAGCGACACGCCATTCACGCCTTCGCCAGCCAGCTGGAAGGCGATCCGCAGATTGGCCTGCAGCCGGTGCTGGCGCCCTACGTTGTCGATCGTTTGCTGCAACCGTTCGAGGTGGTGTTTATATGAGTGTCGAAGATCGCTATTTCGACGGACTGTTTGCCGGCAACGATGATCCATGGTCGTTCCGCCAGCGCTGGTATGAACAACGCAAACGCGCAATCACTCTGGCCGCCCTGCCCCGACCTCGTTACCGCGCGATTTTCGAACCCGGTTGCGCCAACGGTGAGTTGAGCGCGGAACTGGCTGGCCGCTGCGATCGCCTGCTGTGCTACGACACTGCAGCGGCTGCTGTCAGCCTGGCGCGCACGCGTCTGAGCCCGTTCGATCACGCCGAAGTTCGTCAGGGTCGACTGCCGCAGGATTGGCCGAACGAGCAATTCGACCTGATTGTATTGAGCGAAGTCGGCTATTACCTGGATGCCGACGATCTGAGCCGCTTGATCGAGCACGCCGCCAGGTCACTGACAGCTGACGGCCAACTGCTGGCCTGTCATTGGCGCCCGCCGATTGATGGCTGCCCTCTCAACGCCCGTCAGGTGCATGACCAGTTGCACGAGCACCTGCACCTGCCGCGCCTGGTGCTGCATCAGGAAGCCGATTTTTTACTGGAAATCTGGAGCCGTGAACCACGCTCCGTGGCGGCGCTTGAGGGTTTGCGATGATCGGTATTTTGATCCCGGCACACAATGAAGAAGCATTGCTTGAAGAATGCCTTCAGGCTGCATTACTGGCAGCGCGGCACGAGTTATTGAACGGTGAAGATGTTGAAGTGCTGGTAGTGCTGGACAGTTGCACCGATCGCTCGCTTGATATCGTCAACAGTCACCCGGTGCACAGCATGGTGATTCAGGCGCGTAACGTCGGCGAAGCACGCGCAGCGGGCGCGCGATATCTGCTGGAACGTGGCGCGCGCTGGATTTCCTGTTCCGATGCCGACAGCCGCGTGGCCCAAGACTGGCTGGTCGCGCAACTGGCCCTTGGTACCGACGCGGTGTGCGGCACGGTTACGGTGGATGCCTGGCATGAGTCATTCGATGAAGCGGCGCAAATTCGTTATCACCAGCACTACCAGGCCCGTGAAGGGCATCGGCACATTCACGGCGCCAATCTGGGCATCAGTGCCGATGCCTATCGGCGGGCCGGCGGATTTGAGCCTCTGGCCTGTCATGAAGACGTGCAGCTGGTGCGCCAGCTCGAACGCTGCGGCGCAACGATTGCCTGGAGTCACCGACCCCAGGTGCTGACCAGCGCACGTCTGGACGCTCGCGCTCGAGGCGGTTTCGGTGATTATCTACGCGGAATGCTGCAAGTCGGCTGAAAAACGAAACAGGTAGAACATTAGGGCGACGAATTGCCGTACTTGAGCAATACTCTGCTCGCCGCAATCCAGGGTTTGGAGCACGGCACTTCGCTATCCATTGATACAAGGACGTAGAACCATGAAACCTGTTTCCATCAATGACGCCAGCCTCTCGCCACAAATCTGGAACCACGCGGCTCAGCTCGACAACATTCCTGTGATCAGCACCCGCAGCCTTGTTTCTCCAGGCGCACGTGCGGTGGTCATCGCGCCCCATCCAGGTGATGAAGTGGTCACGTGCGGAGGGCTGCTGCAACTGCTCAGCGCGCTGGGCCATCCCTTGCAACTCATCTCCATCACCGACGGCAGTGCCAGTCACCCCGGCTCACGCCAGTGGTCGGAAAAACGCCTTAGCGTGTACCGTCCGCAGGAAAGCGTCGAAGCCCTGCGTCGGCTCGGCCTGCCGATGCACAGTTTGAAGTGGATTCGCGGCGGGTTTACCGATAATGCCTTGAATGAACGGGAAGATGAGCTGACGCAATTTATCGCTCGCTACCTGCGCCCTGACGATGTGGTGTTCACCACCTGGTCCGGAGACGGCAATTGCGACCATGAGGCCGTAGGTCGTGCCGCCGCTTTAGCCACCGCCTC
The DNA here is from genome assembly GCA_030856525.1 of Pseudomonadota bacterium. Taxonomy (GTDB): domain Bacteria; phylum Pseudomonadota; class Gammaproteobacteria; order Pseudomonadales; family Pseudomonadaceae; genus Aquipseudomonas. The sequence goes on from JALYPE010000405.1 coordinate 3,135, forward strand.
AGTGGGCGCTGCCTTCAATGAAGTGCCTGTCTGGGCGTGGCACTGGGCAGCACGCGATCAAGCGCAGATTCCCTGGCATCGCGCCCGAAAGCTGCGTCTCGACACCTGGACGGTGGCGCGCAAAAGCCATGCGACCCACGCTTACGCCACCCAGCTTGATGGCGAACCCGCCATCGGCATTCCCCCGCTGATACCGCCGGTTCTGCTGGAGCGCATGCGCTTGCCGTATGAAATCGTTTTTGTCTCATGAGCTGCTACAGGGGTATGCGGCGTCAGGGCGGGGTTGGGGGCGTCTCGACGAATCACGCTGAACTGCTCGCCCGCGGATCAGTCGCATGCATAAGCAAGCCTGATCCAGAGGAGTGAACGTGACCAGTGATGCCAAGCCGCAAGCCATCGAATCCGAAGCGTTGGACGCACCGCCAGCGATTCATCGACTCAGGGTGCTGACGGTCAATACTCATAAAGGATTCACCGCGTTCAATCGACGCTTCATCCTCCCGGAATTGCGCGAGGCGGTGCGCAGCACTTCGGCGGACCTGGTATTTTTGCAGGAAGTGGTTGGCGAACATGAACGCCACTCCAACCGCTTCAACGATTGGCCGCAGACCTCGCAATACGAATTCCTCGCCGACAGTATGTGGAGCGACTTCGCCTACGGCCGCAATGCCGTTTATCCCGACGGCCACCACGGCAACGCATTGCTTTCGAAATACCCAATTCGTGAATACCGCAACCTTGATGTCTCCATCACCGGGCCTGAACGTCGTGGGCTTCTGCATTGCATTCTGGACGTACCGGGACACGCCGAAGTTCATGCGATTTGCGTGCACTTGAGCCTGCTGGAAACTCATCGCCAATTGCAGCTTCAGCTGTTGTGCCAACTGCTCGAATCCCTGCCCGACGACGCCCCTGTGATCATCGCCGGCGATTTCAATGACTGGCAACTGCAAGGCAACGCCACCCTCGCCCGCCGCAATTACTTGCACGAGGCATTCGAGCGCCACCACGGCCGTCCAGCAAAAACCTACCCGGCACGCTTCCCTCTACTGCGCCTGGACCGAATCTACCTGCGCAACGCCAGCAGACACAACCCGCGGATATTGGGCAATAAGCCATGGACGCATCTGTCGGATCATCTGCCACTGGCGGTTGAAGTGCATCTGTGATGCTGATCTCACCAGATGAGCTACTGTCATTTCTGTCAGTAGGCATGCCGGATATCTATTGCTACGGTAAGTTGTCCTCGTAAGTTCTCTGCACGGACGCGTGACTAACCGTAGCTGATGTTGCCGAAGTCTCTCGCTCGGGTAGCGATCTATCCGTACCTGTCTCGCAAATCGTGCTGACGAATTCACTGATGCCACTCAGTAAGCGTCAGGTATGGACGCCACTCACTTGCGGAGACAAGCATGACCCATTCGAGATCCTTGCCCAATTTTCGCTACAGCGCTTTGGCCGCTTCCATCTGGACGTGCACCGTTTGGTCGCAGCCTGTGCAGGCGGCCTGCACGCTCATACCCGCTGCCGGTATTGACAACTACGTGTGTGACAGTACAAGTAGCGGCGCGCTGACCGATTCGTCGGGCGACAACAGCCTGACCTTTCCTGCCAACGGCTCCGGCGTAATCGCTGGTAACGTGGCTTTCGGCGGCGGCAGGGACACGGTCAGCATGAACTCCGGAACGGTGAATGGCGCACTGGCTCAGGGTGATGGCGCCGATACATTCACTATTACTTCCGGCCAGATCACCGGGGCGGTCAGCCAGGGCAACGGCATCGATGAATTCGCCATGAGCGGCGGTGTCATTCAATCTCTCGCGCAGGGCGACGGCAGTGACACCTTCCTGATGACCGGGGGCACCATCACCGGCGCTTTTGAGGATGGCGACAGTGCAAAAATGACCGCTGGCACGATTGGCCGGGTCGACATGAAGCTCGATAACAACCGGTTTGACCTCTCGGGCGGTCAGATCATTGGCAACCTGGTGGCCGGGTTCGGCACCGACAGCTTCATCGTCTCCGGTGGCCGGATTGGTGGCAACGTGTCTGTCAGCGGCGGCAACGACAGCATCGCTTTGACGGGCGGAGAAATCGGCGGCGAAATCCGCGCGAGCGTGGGCGACGACCGCTTCGTCTGGGACACGGCCGGTACTGTTCGCTCGGCGATTCTGCTGGAGGGCGGTAACGACAGCGTCACCCTGCGCAATCTGATCGAAGCAACGCTCGCACCCACGCCAAGTATCAATGGCGGTACGGGCAAGGATGTCCTGACCTTCGACGGCACCTTTTCAGCAAGCACCCCACGCTACGTCAATTGGGAAACGGTCAACCTGAACAATGGCTCCATTTTTGACTTCGACGGTGCTTTCCAGTTAGGCGACAGCGCCAGTGGCACCGGCGTATTCAATGTTGATGGCAGCAGCACATTGACCTCTGCTCAGGGCAGCATCAGTGCATTCTCCACAGGCCAGCTCGCGACACTGAACAACGCCGGGTTGATCGATCTGAGCAGTGGCAATACCCGGACCAACGACACCCTGACGGTGCAAGGCAATTACGTCGGCGACAATGGGCGGCTGTTTCTGCAGACCGTGCTGGGGGACGACAGCTCACCGAGCGATAAACTGGTGGTCGCCAACGGCACCTTGACCGGAAACACCGTCATTACCGTCACGAATCTGGGCGGGCTCGGCGCGCTGACTCAACAGAACGGTATTCAAGTGGTAGAGGCTCAGGGCACGGCTGTCAGCGACAACACAGCGTTCGCCCTCAATGGTGGTCTTATCTCAGCAGGTGCTTACGATTATCGGTTGTTCAGAGGCGGTGTGACTATGGGCTCCGAACACAGCTGGTACCTGCGCTCGGCGGTTGTTGCACCGGCAGTGACGACTATTCCCAATCCCGACCCAACACTGCCGCCGATCACGGTACCGGTGGTCCCCGTACCAGTTGCCGCCCTCGCCCCGCCGGTGCCCGCGCCTGAGCCGGGAAGTCCCGGGCTGCCACGGCCAGCACCTTTGCCAACGCTGCCCGAGGCCGTACCTGGTGCCGCTCCGATTGCGCTCTATCGCCCGGAAGTCCCCAATTGGTCAGTGCTGCACCCTGCCACTGCCCAATTGACGCTGATGGCCCTTGGTACTTTCCATGATCGCCAGGGAGACCAACGCCTACTCACCGAAACCGGGGCATTCGGCGCGGGCTGGGGC
>JALYPE010000420.1 GCA_030856525.1 Pseudomonadota bacterium
GCTCATGCGTGCTCCTCAACCGACGCGGGATCCCGCGGCGGCGAAGGAAACAGCAACCCGCGAACCTGCTCGTCCAGGAGGTCGGCAGCGCACACCCATTGCAGCAGCCCATGGGCATCTTCACGCACCGGACCGAGGTAACGTGCCTGGCGATTGTCCAGGCCATACGGCTGAAATTCCGCAGGATTGCAGCGCAGCGTGTCGGTGGCCTGTTCAAGAATCAGCCCGAGCAGTTGCGCCTCCCCGGTGGGGTCCGGACGGTAATGCACCAACACCAGACGCGTGCTGGTGCGCGCCTGCGCCGGCTGGCCAAAGGTCAACACGCCGAGGTCGATGACTGGCACCACAACGCCTCGATAAGCGAACACCCCGGCGACCCAATCCGGCGCGTGGGCGATCGGTTTCAGCGGTAACCGCGGCAGCACTTTCGCCACTTCGGTCGCCGGTAAGGCATAGCGTTCGTTGCCGATGCGAAACAGCAGAAACAACACCTGCAATGCCGGCTTCACGGCACCGCGCTTAAGGGCGATTTCGCTCATCAGACTTTGAATCGCGAAACGCCGCCACGCAGCCCTACGGCGACCTGGCTCAATTCGTCGATGGCGAAACTGGCCTGGCGCAAGGATTCGACTGTCTGGCTGCTCGCATCACCCAGCTGCACCAGCGCGTGGTTGATCTGCTCCGCCCCGGTGGCCTGTGCCTGCATGCCTTCATTAACCATCAACACGCGCGGTGCCAGCGCCTGGACCTGGTGAATGATCTGCGACAACTGCTCGCCGACCTGCTGCACTTCGGACATGCCCCGCCGCACTTCTTCGGAGAACTTGTCCATGCCCATGACCCCGGCCGACACCGCCGACTGGATCTCGCGCACCATCTGTTCAATGTCGTACGTGGCGACGGCCGTCTGGTCGGCCAGACGTCGCACTTCGGTAGCGACCACGGCAAAACCGCGCCCGTATTCACCGGCCTTCTCGGCTTCGATGGCGGCGTTTAGCGACAGCAGGTTGGTCTGATCGGCCACTTTGACGATGGTCACCACCACCTGATTAATGTTGCCGGCCTTTTCGTTGAGGATCGCCAGTTTGGCGTTGACCAGGTCCGCGGCGCCCATCACCGAATGCATGGTCTCTTCCATCCGCGCCAGACCCTGTTGCCCGGAGCCGGCGGCGACCGAAGCCTGATCGGCGGCGGTTGAGACTTCAGTCATGGTCCGCACCAGGTCACGGGAAGTGGCGGCGATCTCACGGGAGGTCGCGCCAATTTCCGTGGTAGTGGCGGCGGTTTCGGTGGCGGTGGCCTGTTGCTGTCTGGAGGTGGCCGCGATTTCGGTCACGGAGGTGGTGACCTGAACCGAGGAGCGCTGCGCTTGCGAAACCAGTGAAGTCAGCTCGGCCATCATGTCGTTGAAGCCGGTTTCAACGGCGCCGAATTCGTCCTTGCGCTCCAGATTCAAGCGACCGCTGAGGTCGCCGGTGCGCATGATCTCGAGGATTTCCACGATGCGGTTCATCGGCGCCATGATCGCGCGCATCAGTAGCAGACCACAGAGACCTGCGGCCAGCACCGCAACCAGCAGAGAGACGCCCATGACGGCTTTGGCGGAGATGACTGCTTCAAAGATGGCCGTGACATCCTGATCCGCGACTGCTTTGTTTACTCGCGTGATGTCATTGAGCTTCATGCGCCCGGCGGTCCAGGCCGGCGTGAGTTGTTCATTGAACAACTTGATCGCTTCGGCGTCCTGATTCTGTTTGCGCAGGTCGAGCACCGACGCGAGGACCTTGTTGTATTGCTCGTGAATTTTCTCGAAGAGCGCGTATTCGTCCCGGTCTTCTTCGGTGGTCACCGTGTGCTGGTAGTTGGCCATCTGTTCTTGCACACGCTGGGCATACCCTTTGAAGCTTTCGGCCTCTTCGGCGCTGAACCCTTGCCCTTCTTTTAGTCCGAGCAATTCCTGAGTGTGCAGGTAAGTGTCAACCCAGGCGCTGCGAAGCATTGAGCTGTAATAAAGCCCCGGCAACGCATCTTCACGAACGCTGGTTTCGTTTTCTTCTATCTTCAACAGCCGCGAATAAGACACAACGACCATCAGCAGCATGATGGCGATGATCACCGCAAAGCTCGCCAAAATCCGTTGGCGCAACGTCCAGTTCTTCACAGTCT
>JALYPE010000422.1 GCA_030856525.1 Pseudomonadota bacterium
CGACTGTCTGGAAGACACCCGCATCAGGGCGCATTTCCACGCCCGCAGGCGGAGTTGAGCCCCAATACGACTTGAGCTTGGGAGTTGGCGTACCGTTTTTGGGTATAAAAGTAATCGTATGCAGTCCATACCGGGTGAGCAACATCTTCTCGCCCTCCGCCAGCGGTTTGCCGTCCAGTTGAACAATGAAGGAATCAGACACAGAATTCATCCGACAAACAGGCGCCGTAAGGGCTGAAGTCATGTCGGCACCTTCAAAGCTCAGTTCAAATGTGCCATTCCCGGCTAACCCGGTAACGTCCCAACGATGAGCGCTTTGTTCCAAGTCAAAATTCGGCTCACTGACCAGATCTTCGGGTTGAAGCCCCTCGATCAGGCGACGTTTGAGTTTTATCGGGTAACCACTCAACGGACTCGATGCTTTAGGCCTGAGTGTCACTGACCGACTTATATTCATTTCGAACCCCGTACCTTCAAGAGGCACTGGTACACCGTCTATCAGCACTTCGGCTTCATCCGCCAAATTCTGCGACAGGACCTTGCTTGTGGGCAATTTCAGGCCGCTTGTCATCTCCTGTCCGGTCAGATCAAGCCAGAACGTTCCGCTGCGTGTTGATGCCGTCAACGTCCAGGTATGATCGCCTGAAGTAGTCACCGTCACATCAGCGGGTTGCAGACCTGTAGCGACTGTCGGTGTCAGCGTCAGTGGATAGCCTGCGAGTGGGCTGTTTTCCTTATAGGTTAGGGTTACCGTGTGAGGCACGTCCCGAAACAGGATAATACCGGCGGAAGGGTAATCGACGCCCTCCACTTGTACGCTGTCCACTTCTTCCCTCAAAAACCGAGAGATCACTTTACAGCCCGGGGTCTTCACGCTTACGGTCATGTCAGCACCTTTCAATTCAAGTTTGAAAGTGCCGCTGTTCGTGTGGGCGTTTACCCTCCAGGTGTGCGCTCCTGGGCTGGTTACATCCACATTACCCGACATTCCGTTGCTGAGTTCAACTCCTGCCAGTTCCAATGGGTGGCCTTGCAGGGGGCTGTGCTGTTTATAAATGATAGTGACGGTTTTGGGCTCATTCCTGAAGAACGTAATCCCCGTGGCTGGTATATCAACACCGTCCACCTTGATCCGGTCCACTTCCGCGGTTAAATAGCGCGACATCACTTTGCAGACCGCCGAGCTAATGCCGGCAGGCACATCGGCAGCTACCAGCTCAAACTTGAATGTGCCACTCAACGTGTGGGCGTTCACTAACCAATTGAGAGCGTCTTTTGGGATCACAGTCAGATTGGCGTCGGAAACCCCGGTCAACGGTATGGCTTTTAATTCCAGGCTGTGGCCCGCCAGTGGGCTGCCATCCTTTGGCACCACAGTGACCGTCACGGGCTCATTTCGAAAGAACAGGATGCCCTCAGGTAGAAGATCATTACCATTCACCTGAATTTTCGCCACTTCATCAGCCAGATCAGAAGACAGTACCCGGCATGGAAGTTCCCAAGGCGCGGCCACATCCCGGCTAAGCAGAAGAAGCTTGATATGGCCGCTTTTGGTGGCTTCAGGGGTAATAGTCCAGCTGAATTTCTCTCCAACCGGATCCGTCCACGTCGCAAACGCTGGCAAGGCTACGACACTCAAGCCACCGTGCTCCACCAATTCCAGTTGAAGACTAGTCGCAATCTCTGGCTTCACCTCTACGGTGAGCTCGTTGTTCTCTCCACGGAGCAGCACAATTGGGTCATTCCATTTCACCTGCTTACCGTTGACCGTTAGGATTGCTTCCGTCCAGGGGCTTTGTTCATAAACAGTCATTTCGAATTCCGTTTCCTGTGGGGGGCCGTCATAGGGACTCTGAAGGGTGGACGTGATGTTGCTGTCCTGAAGGCTGACACTGTGGCTGAACGCACTTTCGCCGCCGGTATCAGTGGGAATCGTCGCGATGTGTTTTCCATTCACCGACCACTCCACATCAACCCTCTCCAGGCGCGCCTTTGTGTAATACGATGCTGCGTAGTCGACCCGTAATCGCCAGGCTACTGGCCGTTCCGTTCAAACCACGCTTATCCATACCTCGACAGTGACGTCACCTTCTGGAAGCGATGCCACCGCACGCAGCTCTCTTTTTCCAACGGTGGTGAAAGTGACTAGCCCTGCAGCAGCCTTACCCGCAGGCCCGGTTTTCGCGCTGTACACCTCATGCTCAGGGATATGGAAAGTTATGGGTACATCCACCATAGGTGTGCCATCTTTCGTCTTCAATGCTACGCCGGCCGCATAAGGAAGATTTTTGTGGACTTTTATCAGTTCCGGTGGAAAAGGCAACGGACGATCTAACAGATCGATGAACCTGAAGTTAACGCCCGGCTTCAGACGATTGACCGGGGAGACAAGGCAGGCCTTTTCCGCAGGAATGCTAATTTTGTACTTGAAAGTCCCAACTTTATCGGCCGGCGTAATATCCCACTGATGCGCAGTCGACGGATGACCCAAGGGAGGATCACTCTGGAAGTCACTTGTTTCAACTCCGGCTAGAGGTATCACGTCCAGAGTGAGCGGGATATATCTGATATCATATGCGTACGGGTAATACAGTGTGATCTTACGGGTCACGCCGCCGATAAAGTTCTCACCGTCAGGCGATATCACGGTGCCGTCCAGCATCACCTTTATTTCCTTGGAAAGATCACTCGACAGCAATGTACTGAACGGCAATGTGATCGGGACCGGCATGTTCTCGCCTGTCAGACTCAGTACGAAGGAGCCACTGTTAGTCGAGCCAGTGACCGCCCAACTGTAGACGGTCTGCTTACTATCGAAGGCGGGAGTGCTCACCACATCACTGTCATTAAGATAGCTTCTGATAGCACACCCTAACTCCACCGGGTGACCACCCAGCGGGCTGCCGGCCTTTGGCACCAGCGTGACGGTCTGGGGAATGCCGCGAAAAAACAGATTGCCCTGGGCCGGAACGGGCACACCGCCAATCATCACATCCGCTTCGTCGACCAGATCAGATGACAACACTCGGCAAGTGAGCTCCCAGGATATTGGCTCCTCCTCGCGACTTATCAGAAGCAGTTTGATAAAACCGCTTTTTCCGGCCTCAGGCGTGACTGTCCAGCTGAATTTCTCTCCGACCGGATCCGTCCATTCATTGAACGGGGGATTGGCTCGCACGGCCAAATTACCGCTTTCAACAAGATCCAGTTGAACGCTCTTGACGATTTCTGACTTCACTTCGACAGTGATTTCGTTAGCCTGCCCGCGGAGTAATACAATTCCGGCATTCCGTTCCACCGATTTGCCATTAACCGTAAGGATCGCGTCTGCCCAGGGATCTCTTTCATAACCAGTCATGTTGACTTCCTTCTCTTGAAAGTTGACACCACTGGCGCAAACCCGGGATCTGAAAGGATAGTCATGGCGAAGTCTCGATAATTGATTGATCACTGTTTCAACACAGGTCAACCCACTATCGAGAGAATGCAAATCAGATGAACTGTCAGAATTGACAGTCCGCATAGATTTATTCGTTATAAAAAAATGAGCTCCGCTCGCGTCAACTATTGGGTGACGCACCGGGTAAGCGTGGTCACGCGCGTCACCTGCCCGTCCGCCCGCATATCGCCCAGCACGTCGGTTTTTTCAGAGGTGTCGCAGGTGCGCTGAGGCGCAGGCGGTGCAGCAACGGGCGCCGGTGGTGGCGGACTGGCACAGCCACCAAGGATGGCAATGCAAAAGACCAACGAAAGCGGAGCGATAACGCATTTCCCAAGACTGTTCATAGGCAGACCCGCAGTAAGAAACGAAAGATGTCTGCGATACCGCGAGCGCCGATAGAACCTCGCGAACGCATCACAGAGAAATAGCCGTCGTATTTCTTATAGCTCACTCAGGCGTCAATGCCAGTTGTAGGAAACCAGCCAGGTCCGGGGAAATATCAAGTCAGGCACCAATAATTAACGCGGCGATGGCGACTGCATGGCAGGATTGGAACGCGGGAGACTGTTGCTCTGGAGCTCGTAGTGCAGCTCTTCAATTAACGCCTGCACTGACTCCGGGGTGCGCAAATTCGCTACCTTCAAGCCGCTGACAACCAGGTCCACTTGGCCAGAACCCGGGTGATAAAGCTTGACCGTCAATGAATGATCCCCGGTCAATGTGCACTCGCAAGCCAGTGGCGAAAAGCTGTGCTCGAGCTGCGTGCGCAAGTGTGAAAGCGAGATCATTTCGACTGACCTCGACCCTGCAAAATCGACTGCAAGGTGTCTGCGACCATTAGGCTGTTCCTTTACTGTTTTGAAGGGATGCACTACCGATGCAGACTTGTAGCGCACCCTCACAGACTAAGAACCAAAGCACCGTCCCACTACATCAATTTGCACTGGCGCAACTAGTGCATTTGCACCTCAGCGCCGGGCCGGGCGTCGCTCGGTGGAAAACAGCCCCCGCTCACGTGCCCAGACGATCGCTTCACTGCGACTGTGTACATCAAGTTTGGAGTACACCATCGCGACATGGTTGCGCACAGTGTTGGGCGCCAATTTCAGTCTAGCTGCGATCTCTTTGTCGGCCAGCCCTTCGCAGATCAGGCTCAAGACGTCGCGCTCTCGCGCCGTTAAATCAGTAAAAGAAACACTTGGAAGTTTCGGTGAGTTGACGCTTTTGACATTGGCAAGTTTTTCAATCAGCGTGCGGCTGAACCAGGACGCGTCTTTCATCACCTCTTCGATCGCCGCCACCAGTTCAAGCTCGGTTCGTTTGCGCTCGGTGATGTTCATGAGGACCAGCAGATAGCAGGGGCTGTCCTGGATGTTAACGGTGTCTGCCGAAACCGCACATTCGATCAGCTCATTGCTTTTTTTACACACGGTAACGTCGATGCGGTCAAGACTGCCGTTCTTCTCCAGTGCCGCAAACAATCGAGCACTGGCGCCCTTGTCATGAAAAAAATCGAGTTGGCTGATCGTTTTTCCGAGTATTTCTTCGCTGGGATACGCCAGGGTGTCGAGAAAGGCTTCATTGACATCCATCACGACCTGATCCTGCGCGCTGCACACCACAATCGGTACCGGACTGAGTCGGAAAGCTTTCGCGAAGCGCTCTTCACTCTGACGCAGAGCCACTTCGGCTTTGTGCCGGGGCTCGACATCGACGAAGGAAAACAACATGCAGGCTTCGTCATTCAGTTCAAGTGGCTGGCCGGCAACGATCACCTGCTTGCTGCCGCCTTCGGGCAGGTTCAGCTCGGCCTGCATTTGCGGGATGGTCGCGCCCTCGCGCAAACGCTGTTTGGCGAGGTCCTTGTTCTCGGCGCCCTCCAGAATGTCCAGCTCATAGGTAGCCGTGCCGATGACCTGATCGCGGGCATATCCGGTCATTTCCAGAAAACCGGAATTGACTTTGATGTAGCGCAAATCGCTGAGACGACAGATCACAGCCGGCGCCGGGTTGGCGTTGAAGGTTTTTTCGAAGCGCTGCTCCGCGCTCGCCCATTCGGTGACATCGTCCATGATCAACACCATTGACTCCGCTTCGCCCTGGTTGTCGGTCAGCACCATGCCACGGACCTTGTGCACCCAGTTGCGCTCATCGTTATCGGCGTGGGTCACTTCGACCAGCACATCGTCGAACACTTCGCCGCGCGACACACGCTGTATCGGGTAATTATCGACCGGGACAGCGTGATTATTGCGATAACGGAGCGCAAATTGCTTGGCATATTCCTTCGCGTTGCGTCCCATATCACTGACTTGAGCCACCCCATGCATGGTCAGCGCGGCCTCATTCGCCCAGCGAATGGTTTGATCGGGATCCAGCACAATCACGCCATCGGACAGGCCGGCAATGATCTGCTGCAAATGGCGACGATTGGTTTCGGTTGACAGGACGTCCTGGCTCATTGGCTCTCCACATTTCTTGTCACGCCAGCGGGTGGCGCTCTGTGAAGATGTCGACCGCAGAGGGTTGAGATAGTGCGAGCAAACAATGCACATCGGTAGGCGCAAGCTTGCTCCTGCAGATTGGGCCGTGCACAGAATCTGCGGTCGGCGCGGGAGCAAGCTTTGCGTTAATAACGGTCGCCAATTCAGGCAGCGAGGCCCCCATTAGCAATTGCTGCCGACGCAGCCAACATGGCCCGTAACAGCACCGCGCATCCTGCCGCGAGATCATCCGGCGCTGCGTTCTCGATTTCGTTATGGCTGATACCGCCTTCGCATGGCACGAAAATCATTCCGGCCGGGCCGAGCTCGGCGAGAAAAATAGCGTCGTGCCCTGCCCCGCTGACGATGTCCATGTGCGACAAGTCCAAGCCGTGCGCGGCACCGCGCACGGCATCCACGCAGCCTTTGTCGAAATACAGCGGCGGGAAATCGGCGGTGGGTGTCAGTTCGAACGACAGGCCGTGCAGCTCGCAGGTGGATTCGATGACCTGGCGGACTTCGGCAATCATCGAATCGAGCCGCGCCGGCTCCAGATGGCGGAAATCGAGCGTCATGCGAACTTCGCCGGGGATGACGTTGCGTGAGCCCGGATAGGCTTGCAGGCAACCCACCGTGCCACAGGCGTGAGGCTGATGGCCAAGCGCGGCACGATTGACCGCGCCAACGATAATGGCCGCGCCGACCAGGGCATCCTTGCGCAGGTGCATCGGCGTCGGACCGGCGTGAGCTTCGACGCCGCGCAGTTTCAGGTCGAACCATTTCTGCCCGAGCGCGCCCATGACGACACCGATGGTTTTGCGTTCGTCCTCAAGGATCGGACCCTGTTCGATGTGCGCTTCAAAATAGGCGCCGACCGCATGGCCGCTGACGGCACGCGGGCCGGCGTAACCGATGGCGTTGAGCGCTTCGCCGACCGTGATGCCCTCGGCGTCGACCTTGGCCAGTGTTTCCTCAAGGGTGAATTTTTCCGCGAACACGCCCGAGCCCATCATGCAGGGAGCGAAGCGTGAACCTTCTTCGTTGGTCCAAACCACCACTTCCAGTGGCGCTTCGGTTTCCACGCCAAGGTCGTTGAGGGTGCGCAGCACTTCGACGCCGGCAAGCACGCCGAAGCAGCCGTCGAACTTGCCACCGGTGGGTTGGGTGTCGATGTGGCTGCCGGTCATCACCGGTGGCAGATCCGGATTGCGCCCGGGGCGACGGGCGAAGATATTGCCGACGCCGTCAATGCTCACGGTGCAACCGGCGTCTTCGCACCATTTGACAAAAATGTCCCGGGCCTGACGATCGAGATCGGTCAGGGCCAGGCGACAGACACCGCCCTTGACCGTGGCGCCGAGCCTGGCCAGTTCCATGAGCGACTGCCACAGGCGATCGCGGTTGATGTGCTGATGGGCGGACTGCAGAACGTCTACGGCTGCGTTCATGGGGATCTCCTCAGGCATTTCTTATGGATTTCTTCGGGCATTTTTTGGGTGTCTCGGCGGCCGTCTTCGCGAGCAAGCCCGCTCCCACAGGGGAATGCATTCCAACTGTGGGAGCG
>JALYPE010000441.1 GCA_030856525.1 Pseudomonadota bacterium
TACCCGCGACAAAACCCTTGCCAACATGACCCCGGAATTTTGGGACGCGGTGCTCGCGGTCAACCTCAACGCGCCACAGGTGCTGACCAAGGCGCTGCTCGACAGCGGCACGTTGCGCGACAACGGCCGGGTCATTCTGCTGGCGTCGATCAGCGGTATCGCCGGCAATCGCGGGCAAACCAATTACGCCGCCAGCAAGGCGGGGTTGATCGGTCTGGCACAGGCCTGGGCACCGCTGCTCAATGAGCGCGGCATCAGCATCAACGCAGTCGCTCCGGGGTTCATCGAAACCCAGATGACGGCGCACCTGCCATTCGCTGTGCGCGAAGGCGGACGGCGCATGAGCTCGCTGGGCCAGGGCGGCGTGCCGCAAGACGTCGCCGAAGCCGTGGCGTGGTTGGCACAACCGGGCACCGGCGGCTACACCGGACAAGCACTGCGTGTCTGCGGGCAAAGTGTTCTGGGGGCATAACCATGAACAATCACTGGCAAACACTCGAACGCGAGCCCGGCCTGCCTGCCTCGTACGCGCAAGCGGCGCTGCGGCGCAAGATCACCGGCACCACGCTGCCCGAGACTGGGCTGCGATGCTGGGTCGATGTCGATCCAAAACGCCTCGCGGACTATCGCAAGGTCTGCGGGTTTGCCGACAGCGGCTTGCTGCCACCGACCTACCCACACATCCTAGCGTTCGCTTTGCAGATGCACTTGCTGACCGCCAAAGACTTTCCGTTTCCCCTGCTGGGGTTGATTCATTTGAGCAACCGCATTCGCCTTATTCGGCCGATGGGCGGCGTGCATCGCGCGCGAGTCAGTGTGCAGGTGGTCAATCTGCAACCGCACGCCAAAGGTGCGACATTTGATCTGCTGACGACCCTGGAAGATCAATTGGGGACGCTCTGGGAGGCTGAAAGCCAGATGCTCTGTCGTGGCGTCAAACTCGACGGTGACCCCGTCGAAGAAGTCCTGGCGTCAAGCTTGTCGCTCACCGAAGTCAGCCGCTGGAAGGCCCCGGCCGACATCGGTCGGCAATACGCGAAAGTGTCGGGCGATTACAATCCGATTCACTTAAGCGCCGCGAGCGCCAAGCTGTTTGGCTTCCCGACGGCGATCGCCCACGGCTTGTGGAACAAGGCGCGCACGCTGGCGGCGCTGGATCAGCATCTGCCAACAGCCAATGTCGAAATTGCGGTGCAGTTTCACAAACCGGTACGCCTGCCGAGCGAGGTGACGTTACTGGCCAGCGCGGCAGGCTCCAGTGGCGACTTCCAATTGACGGGGGCCGGGGATCTGGAGCACATGGTCGGGCACTGGCGGCCGATTTCCTGATTCGCCACAGCACGACAATCGCGCGCAAAGGTGCATGTCAGCGAGGCGGATAATTGGCGAGTATCCTGCCAACCGTCTCGCGGATAGCGTTGGCACGATCAGTCGGATTCGGCGAACCGCTGACCAGTTGTTCATCGCTGCCACGCCACACCAGTTTGCCGTCCTTGCTGTCCAGCAGATCGATCTGAATGATCGCGACCTTGTAACTGACATTGCGGGTTTCGTTGTACATCGGCCCGCCCCAGTAACCATTCCACGGGCTGCCCCATCCGCCCCCGCCGCCGTAGTTGGTCGTCACTTGTTGCTGGCGCTGCTCGACGATCAGGTAGGTCTGCACGCTGAGATCCCCCTTGCTGCCCCCGGGCGCCGGGCGCAGGCCGCGCTGATCCAGCTGATCGGACACCGATTGGCGAATGCGTTGCTCGGTCAGGTCACTCTTGATTCGTGGATCATCGGGACGATATTGCAGGGCCGGTTCCATCCAGCTCCAGCTGCGATACGCGGCAAAGTCGCGGCTGGCGTCGAAGTCATTGTTGACCTGGTTGGAGGCACAGGCACTGAGCAGTGCGATGGCAACCAGTAGAGCGAGACGACGGAACATGGTGATTCTCCGAGTGAAGACATGAACCTGCAGTAAACCAGGCAATCCGGGCTAGCTCGGCGGGTAGGCCGACAAGGCCTTTTCCACCGCCTCGCGGATGGCATCGGTTTGCGCGCCCTGTGAACCGCGTTGGCTGGTTTCGGCACTCGAACTCCAGACAGGCTGGCCGCTCTGAGCATCGAACAAGTCCACGCGCACCACCACAACCTGTTCCTGATAAGTGCGCACGATCGGCACCGTGTTGTACATGCCGTATCCGCTGCCATACCGATTGTAGCCGCCGTAACTGCTGTAACCGCCACCGTAATAACCGTAGTCGTCACGAACCTGGCGCAGGCGGGTTTCCAGCCGCAGGTCGGCGCTGACAAACAGGTCGGCAGGTCGATTGTCATGCAGCGGGCGCAGGCCACGCTGATCGAGCGCGCTGCTCACGGCTTCGGCGACCTGCGCAGAATCAGCCCAGGCCGTGCCCGGTGGCAAGCGCCCATCGAGCCACGACCAGCTGCGGTAACGGCCGTAATCGCGCGGCGGCGCCGGGTAGGCGCTGCGGTCGAAGGTGGTGGCCGCTTGCGAGGGTGCCGGCGGCAGTGGTTTGGAACTGGCTACGTA
>JALYPE010000455.1 GCA_030856525.1 Pseudomonadota bacterium
CCGCGTCGCCGAATCCGCTCAGCAAGGTGCTGACCTGCTCATCGGAAAATGCCGGGTAGAGCGAGCGGACTCGCCGTTTCAGCATCGGTTCATCGGTCACCTGGCGATAGCCGCGCATGCCGCCCCGAAGTTTCAGGGTCTCGGGGTCGTGGGCCGGCTTGCGCTCAGGGTGCTCATTCAGAAGCGCTTCGAACCGCTCGCGCTCAAGGGGCGAACGCTGCAGGTCAAGCTTGAGCCGGTCGCCTTCAAAAATTTCGTAGCCCAGCGCAGTGCGTTCGTTGTCCGGCAACGCCCGCAACAACGACGCGTAAAAATCATCAGAGCCGTGCAACTGCTGATTGGTCTCATCGCGCGCTTGGTAGCTCCCCTCGTCTTCAAGCACCAGCACTTTACGAATGGGTGCGTTTTCCGGGCCCACACTGGCTTTCAGTGCTCCGGTGAACGAAGACGCCCGTATTTCGACACGGACGTCGTTCGACCATCCCGGCAGATTGGCCAACGACGCCAGCTCCAGCCTGCGCGTGTCGTTATTCTCCAGGGCTTCAAGGTATAAACCTTCATAGGCACGACTGACGCGCACCTGCTGCTGAGCCTTGCGCGCCCGCTCGTGCAACCGCAGGGGAAGGCTCGACTTTTGCTCCAGATGCTCGAGATCCGCCGAGGTCGCGTCTGCCATCAGTCGTTGCACGACGGCATCGGGAAGTTCGGGGTAGGCAGTGGCCAGGCGGTGGTGAGTTGTCTCGCCGGAGGCCTCCTGCTGTTTGTACAAAGACTCGAACAGACGCTTGCGTTGCTTCAAAGCGTCGTCGGCCAGACGTTCTTTCAATGCCTGGATGCGCACCTGTTTGTCGGTGGAGACTGCCTGCCCGAGCAGGTCATGAATTTCCTGCTCACTCAAAGTTTCCAGCGTGCGACGCGGCAACTCACCGGCGAGAAATTCGCTGCGGGTCAGCGTGATGCGGTCTGCGGGCGCGGCGTCAATGTTGCCGATGACAGTTGAATCGCCGCTCAACTCAGCCCCTTCGAAAATTTCCACAGCCCTGTTTTGCGGCCAGCGAGGCAGATCGGTCATCAGACTGGTGATTTCGTCCATCAGTACTTCGGGCGGCCGGCCGACCAGTATCTGTTCGCTGGCTTCGCCGGCTTGCGCGTACAGGCGGAAACGCTTAGCCGTATCGGACAGCATGATCGGTGGCTGTTCGAGTTCCACCTGCAGACGCCGCAGAATGTCTTCCGGTACACCGGCCACCGTGTGGATCTGCTCCAGTGTCTCGGCGGGCCACTGCGCAGAGTCAGCCTTGAAGCGTTCGGCCAGACGCGTCTTATCCCAGGTCAGCGGTTGGTCGACTTCGGTGTTCCAGGCCCCCGCTCCGTTGTGTTCGACTACGGGCTGATAAGCGTCCGCCCGGGTCGGGTGTTGCAGGCGATGTTGCCCGGACTCCGCGTCGTGACTGACCACGAAGTGTTTGTCATCCAGCGCCAACACGTCCCGACCCTCGTGTTGATAGATGCCCAGGCTGTTTGCCCGTGCGGTTTCGGGCAGCACGGTGGCGTGCTCGTAAGCCTTGAGATCGGGATTCCACAGCCGTTCTTCACCGTTGATCTGCACCGGTTTGAGCTGCTCCACAAAAGGCGACGGCTTGATCGCGACGACCCTCTCCGGCAGCACGTGGCCCGCGCCCATCAGCGCCAATTGAGCGAAGTTGATCAACACACCCGTGAAATACGCCGACGCTTGTTCTTTATCGCCGTTGCTCCAGTCCTCGACGCCTTCGGCCAGCTCCGCGAGCATTTGCCCGACCATGATGCCGAGCATCGCCTCACCCAGACCGGGCACCAGCATCGCGCCGAAGTTGAATATGTTCCAGCCGATCTCCAGCACACTGGTCAGGCGCTTCCAGCGGGTGGCTGCGTCTTCGTCGCCGGTAGGCACCGCAATGCGTCGGGCATCGGCGATGGCCTTGCCGCGTCGCAGCAGGAACAGCGTGGCCCACAGGTCGCCTTCAAGGATGTTGGTGATCGGTTGCGCAGTGGGGTTTTCGATCGCGGTTTCGCGCCACCAAGGCCCCATATCCAGCGGTTCGCGCTGCTGCCAGGTGATGGTCTTCAAACGCTCGTTGACCCGGGAGAAAAATCGTCCCTTGTCCTTCTGCTCGACGAAACGGCTGAAAAACTCCTGATACGCCGAGGTGCGCAACTGGCCAAGCAAGGTTTTCATGAAATCCGCCAAAGAGGCGTACTCTTTCAGCGGCTGATCTGGATCGTCGGGAATGTACGCAATCAAGGGGCCGCTCAGGCGGCACTGTTGATAAATGTCTTCCTTGCGCAACATTTCATCGAGAACACCTTGAGGGCCATTGGCAAAGAAATTCTGGATAAACTTGAATTCCGCGAATTTGTCACCGGGCAAGAACGGCAGCCGACGCGACCACTCAAGCCAGAACTTCAGGCCCTGCGGCGTCAGCGCTTCGATGGCTTTCTTGACCTCCGACGGTTCGCTCACGGCACTGAACAAGACAATCCCGGTCATCTTGAAACCCATCAGCGACAAACGATGGTTGAGTAGCGGACGCCCGGACAAGGTCAGCTCCGATTTACCCTCCACAACTTCGCGAAGGCAATCGTAGCCAGAAGCGCTGACATCACCTTTCAGACGAGCAATGAGTGCAGCCATTCTGAACGCGGCTTTCTCACTGGCGATCGAGCTTGCCTGTAACGCGCGTTGGGCAGTGGAATCCTGCGGATGCAACTGCGCTGTGATGTGCGTCTGGTATTGCCCGCCGATGTCGAGCTCGCGGCAAATACCGGCAAACCGTTGCGGGGTGATTTCGTCGATGCGCAGCGGATTGCCTTGCGCGTCATTACGAAAAACCCCTGACCCGCTTCTGAACGCACCTTCCTTGGTTTCCGCGTCTTCAAAGTTGTGCAGCGCCGCGGCAAGCAATGAACTGTGCCGCATATGACTGGCGCCGGTATCCAGGCCAAAAATAATCGTGTCCGGAACATACAACTTCAAAGACAACGTTTCGGGGTCTTCAACAATATTGAAATTTTTCTTTAACGATGCCGCCAGTAACGGCTTGGAAAAAACATCAA
>JALYPE010000457.1 GCA_030856525.1 Pseudomonadota bacterium
GATGTGTTGCTGGCCATGACTTACGAGTATGGCGAAGGCGACAGCGAGTCTTACCTGATCGGCCCCGGTTTTGACCTCGCGGTGCCAGGCTTCAACTATTTCACGCTGAACTTTTATCGCCGCCAGACCGATGGCCCGCGTCCCGGCGACGGCGTCTGGCAAATCACGCCCGCCTGGTCTTACAGCATTCCGCTGGGCAAGTCGGACCTGTTGATTGACGGTTATCTGGACTGGGTGGTCGATAACGATCAGAACAGTCGCGACACCTATCACGCCAACCTCCACATCAATCCACAGATCAAATATGACCTGGGGAAGGCCGTGGGTTGGGGTCAGAAACAGGTGTATGTCGGTGCTGAATACAGCTACTGGAAAAACAAGTACGGCATTGAAAACAGTTCCAACCTGGACACCCATCAAAACACCGCCAGCCTGCTGCTGAAGGTGCATTTCTAAAATGATCCGCAACCGTGCCCCAAACCTGTCATCGGTGCGCTGTTGCGGAGCACTTGAGACCTGGCCAAGGAGTCAGTATTCTCCGCCGCCGCCCGAATCCGCTTTAAAAAAAAGCCCGGATTTAATTCCTGACCAGAAAGCCAACTTATCCCGGCTCTGGACGGTTCCAAGGCACGCCGACACACCTCTCAATCGACTGCTCCTGGGCCGCCGAGCGGGAGTTTTTTTGCGTTTTGAAAGCCTTGGCGCAGCTCTTGCTAACAGCACTGAAGCTGACCGATTGGATGAATTTTTACAGCTTGAGAAAAAGGCGCCACACCAGAGCGCCGATCTTAAAAAAATAACGTGGAACACCTACTTTTTGGGAGCAACCGAATGAAACGTACGTGCACTAGCCTGATGCTGGCCGGATCCCTGCTGGCCGGGGGCCAGGCCATCGCCGCCGACTTGCTGCAATGGCAGGACAACAGCCTGACCTACCTGTATGGCAAAGACTTCCAGGTCAACCCGCGTATTCAGCAAACCGTGACATTCGAGCACGCCGATGGCTGGAAATACGGGGACAACTTCTTCTTCGTCGACAAGATTTTTTACAACGGCGAAGATGATTTTAACGCGGGCCCGAATACCTACTACGGGGAATTCAGTCCGCGCATCTCCTTGGGCAAAGTACTGGACCAGAAGATTGAGTTTGGCCCGGTCAAAGACGTGCTGCTGGCGATGACTTACGAGTTTGGCGAAGGCGATAACGAGTCCTACCTGATCGGTCCTGGTTTCGACCTGGCGATCCCGGGCTTCGACTACTTCCAGCTGAACTTCTATCAGCGCCACACCGACGGTTCGCGTGCCGGTGACAACGTCTGGCAGATCACGCCGGTTTGGGCTTACAGCATTCCGGTCGGCGACTCGACCATCCTGATCGATGGTTTCATGGACTGGGTCGTGGATAACGACTCCAACTCCAAAGGCGACTACCACGCCAACCTGCACTTCAACCCACAAGTTAAATACGACTTGGGCAAAGCGCTGAATTTCGGCGAGAAGCAGTTGTATGTGGGTGTTGAATACGACTATTGGTCAGACAAGTACGGAATTGAGGATAGCCAGGTGTTCAAGACTGATCAGAGCGTGACGAGCTTTTTGGTGAAAGTGCATTTCTGATTTAAATCCAAAGATCGCAGGCTTCGCCAGCTCTTACATCGGAGTGGATATTCCCGTAGGAGCTGCCAAAGGCTGCGATCATCTGCATTAAGATATGCCCAAAAACCGACTCAATTCTTCCCGCTTGGCCAACGCATCGCGCCGCCCCAGATCAATTAACTCGCTGCAATACCCCGCCTCGAACAGCAAATAACTCAATACCCCCGCCCCACTCGTCTTGGTCGCCCCCGGTCCGCGCAGAAACAGACGCAATGCCGCCGGCAATTCCTGCCGATGCCGCGCTGCAATCTCATCAATAGGCTGACTCGGCGAGATAACCAGCACTTCAACCGGTGCCACACCCAATGCGCGAGTCGGCGTGCCGTCGGGCAGCAAATGACTAAATTGATTCAGACGCTGCAGCAACTCGATGTCGCTCTCAAGGCTATCGATGAACGTGCTGTTAAGCATATGCCCGCCGATCTGCGCCAGCGACGGCTGCTGACCGGTGTAAGTGCGTTGCAGTGGCTGTTTCGGATCGAGGCCGCGCGGATTGCCGCTGACGCCTACCACCAATACGCGGCTGGCCCCCAAGTGCAGGGCCGGGCTGATCGGTGCCGATTGCCGCACCGCGCCGTCGCCGAAATATTCTTCGCCGATTTTTACCGGTTCGAACAACAGAGGAATGGCGGAGCTGGCGAGTAAGTGATCGACCGTCAGTTGTGTAGGAACGCCAATACGTCGATGGCGCAACCAGGCGTCGATGGTGCCGCCGCCCTGGTAGAACGTCACCGCTTGACCGGATTCGTAGCCGAACGCCGTCACGGCCACCGCCTGCAAATGTTTTTGCGCGATGGCCTCGCCGATGCCGCCCAAATGGAGTTTTTCTTCGAGCAGCCCGCGCAACGGCGAGCTGTTGAGCAAGGCGACCGGGACTTGCGTACCGATGCCCAGCAAGCTGCGGCTGACAAAGCGACTGGCTTGATGGACCACGCCGGGCCAGTCGCTGCGCAGCACCAGATGACTGCGAAAACCTTGCCAGAACGCGGTGAGCCGCTCGATCGCGCCGCGAAAATCCATCGCGCCACTGGCCAGGCTGACGGCGTTGATCGCCCCGGCCGAGGTGCCGACGATCACCGGAAACGGGTTGTTCGCCCCCTCCGGCAACAATTCCGCAATGGCCGCGAGCACCCCCACCTGATAGGCCGCCCGAGCCCCGCCGCCGGAAAGAATCAAACCTGTGACCGGTTCAGCAGGACTCATCGCAACGCTCCATTGTGCTGGCTCGGAGACCCCGACCCTGCCTGACACATATCTGTAGGAGCGAGCTTGCTCGCGAAGGACGTTAACGATAACGCGGCCTATCCGGCTTGGCGCGTTGTCTGGACGTTTTTCGCGAGCAAGCTCGCTCCTACAGGGGTTCGTGATTCAACCGCGCTTGGCGTACAGCTTCGGCTCGCCCGGCGGACGGCTTTTGAAGCGCCGATGCGCCCACAGGTATTGCTCCGGGCAGTCACGCAGCACGCCTTCGACCCACTGATTGATGCGCAGACAATCCGCCTCTTCGGTCTCGCCGGGGAAACCTTCCAGCGGCGGATGGATTGTCAGCCGATAACCGCTGCCGTCCGCCAGGCGTTCCTGAGTAAACGGCACCACCAGCGCCTTGCCGAGCCGCGCAAACTTGCTGGTGGCGGTGACGGTGGCGGCCTGAATGCCGAACAGCGGGACGAAGATGCTCTGCTTGGCGCCGTAATCCTGATCCGGCGCGTACCAGATCGCCCGGCCGGCGCGCTGCAGTTTGAGCATGCCGCGCACGTCTTCACGCTCCACGGCCAGGGAGTCGAGGTTGTGGCGTTCGCGGCCACGGCGCTGGACGTAATCGAACAACGGGTTGCCGTGCTCGCGGTACAT
>JALYPE010000473.1 GCA_030856525.1 Pseudomonadota bacterium
GGCCAGCTTCACCCCGCCACCCTCACCGAACAGATGCTCGGCATGCCCGCAATTCGAGCAGATGTGCACGGCCATGTTTTCCACCACGCCCAGCACCGGAATGTTGACCTTGCGGAACATTTCCACACCTTTGCGCGCGTCCAGCAGCGCGAGGTCTTGCGGGGTGGTGACGATCACTGCGCCGGCCACCGGGACCTTCTGCGCCAGGGTCAGCTGGATGTCGCCGGTGCCTGGCGGCATGTCGATGACCAAATAATCCAGATCGCCCCACGCGGTCTGCGTGACCAGCTGCAACAGCGCGCCCGAAACCATCGGCCCACGCCAGACCATCGGCGTGTTGTCATCGGTCAGAAACGCCATCGACATCACTTCCACACCGTGGGACACGATCGGCACGAACCACTTCTGATCCTTGACCTGCGGGCGGGTGCCTTCGGGAATGCCAAACATGATGCCTTGGCTCGGACCGTAAATGTCCGCGTCGAGAATCCCGACTCTGGCGCCTTCACGGGCGAGTGCGAGTGCCAGGTTCGCGGCGGTGGTGGACTTGCCTACGCCGCCCTTGCCCGAGGCCACGGCCACGACGTTCTTGACGTTGGCCAGGCCTGGAATCTGCGCCTGAGCCTTGTGCGCAGCAATCGCGCTGGTAATGTCGACGCGAGCACTGGTGACGCCGTCGAGGGCTTCGATGGCCATTTGCAGCAGTTGCGCCCAGCCGTTCTTGAACAGGTTGGCGGCGTAACCCAACTCGATCTGGACGCTCACGCAATCGCCCTGGATATCGATGTTGCGCACGCACCCGGCGCTGACCGGATCCAGGTTCAGATAAGGGTCGGTGTATTGGCGAAGGACGGTTTCCACCGTTGCGCGATTGACGGCGCTCATGGGCAACTCCGGTAACAAGGCAGGAAAATCAGGCGGGTATCGTACGCCGGACACACATTTGTGGCGACCAGATTACTCTGGCTGGAACCAGATCTGTGGCGAGGGGATTTATCCCCGTTCGGCTGCGCAGCAGGTGTAAATCCATAGCACTCGGTTCACCGGATGCTCCGTGATGGCAAATTAAAGGGGTGGCTTGGACACCCAACGGGGATAAATCCCCTCGCCACAATAAATCTCCTATCCACAACACTGTTGTGCCAACAAGCCCTCGGCCCCCACGGGGGTGAAAAATATGCGCCGGCGCTTTATAGTGGCCGACCTCCGTTTCATCAAGTAGCCGAGCCCCATGTCCGAGCCACGCAAGATCCTCGTCACCAGCGCCCTGCCCTATGCCAATGGTTCGATCCATCTTGGCCACATGCTGGAATATATCCAGACCGATATGTGGGTGCGCTTCCAGAAGCACCGCGGCAATCAATGCATTTATGTCTGCGCCGACGACGCCCACGGTTCGGCCATCATGCTGCGCGCGGAAAAGGAAGGCATCACGCCGGAACAACTGATCGCCAACGTACAGGCTGAGCACAGCGCCGACTTTGCCGATTTCCTGGTCGACTTCGACAACTTCCACTCCACTCACGCCGAAGAAAACCGTGAGCTGTCGAGCCAGATCTACCTGAAGCTGCGCGATGCCGGGCACATTGCCACGCGTTCGATCACGCAATACTTCGACCCGGAAAAGAAAATGTTCCTGGCCGACCGCTTCATCAAGGGCACCTGCCCGAAATGCGGCACCGAAGACCAGTACGGCGACAACTGCGAAAAATGCGGTGCGACCTACGCGCCGACCGACTTGAAGGATCCGAAGTCGGCGATCTCCGGCGCCACCCCGGTGCTCAAGGATTCCCAGCACTTCTTCTTCAAGCTGCCGGTTTTCCAGGAAATGCTGCAAGCCTGGACCCGCAGCGGCACCCTGCAAGACGCCGTGGCCAACAAGATCGCCGAATGGCTGGACGCCGGCCTGCAACAGTGGGACATCTCCCGCGATGCGCCGTACTTCGGTTTCGAGATCCCCGACGAGCCGGGCAAGTACTTCTACGTCTGGCTGGATGCGCCGATCGGTTACATGGCCAGCTTCAAGAACCTCTGCGACCGCACGCCGGAGCTGGATTTCGACGCATTCTGGAACAAGGATTCAACCGCCGAGCTGTACCACTTCATTGGCAAGGACATCGTCAACTTCCACGCCCTGTTCTGGCCAGCGATGCTCGAGGGCGCGGGTTTCCGCAAGCCGACCGGGATCAACGTGCACGGCTACCTGACCGTCAATGGCCAGAAAATGTCGAAATCCCGCGGCACCTTCGTCAAGGCCCGGACCTATCTGGATCACCTGTCGCCGGAATACCTGCGGTATTACTACGCGGCCAAGCTGGGCCGTGGCGTTGACGACCTCGATCTGAATCTCGAAGATTTCGTGCAGAAGGTCAACTCCGACCTGGTTGGCAAAGTCGTCAACATTGCCAGCCGTTGCGCCGGTTTTATCCACAAAGGCAACGCCGGCGTGTTGGTAGCCGGCAATGCTGCGCCGGAACTGACCGATGCATTCCTGGCGGCCGCGCCGAGCATCGCTGAAGCTTACGAGGCCCGTGATTTCGCGCGTGCCATGCGCGAGATCATGGGCCTGGCCGACCGCGCCAACGCGTGGATCGCCGACAAGGCGCCGTGGTCGCTGAATAAGCAGGAAGGCAAGCAGGATGAAGTCCAGGCCATCTGCGCACTGGGCATCAACCTGTTCCGCCAGCTGGTGATATTCCTCAAGCCGGTGTTGCCATTGCTGGCCGCTGATGCCGAGGCATTCCTGAACGTTGCACCGTTGACCTGGAACGACCACGCGACGTTGCTCGCCAACCATCAGCTCAACGAATTCAAGCCGTTGATGACCCGAATCGACCCGGTGAAAGTACAAGCCATGACAGACGCCTCGAAAGAAGACCTGACCGCCAGCCAGACCGACACCGGCAGTGCTGCCCCGGCGGGTAACGGCGAGCTGGCCAAGGACCCGCTGTCGCCGGAAATCGATTTCGACGCGTTTGCCGCAATAGACCTGCGTGTCGCGCTGATCCTGAAGGCCGAAGCCGTGGAAGGCGCGGACAAGCTGTTGCGTCTGACGCTGGACATCGGTGACGAGCAACGCAACGTGTTCTCCGGGATCAAGAGCGCTTACCCGGACCCGTCCAAGCTCGATGGTCGCCTGACCATGATGATCGCCAACCTCAAGCCTCGGAAAATGAAGTTTGGTATTTCCGAAGGCATGGTAATGGCGGCCGGCCCTGGCGGTGAAGAAATCTACCTGCTCAGCCCCGACAGCGGTGCCAAGCCGGGTCAGCGTATCAAGTAACGTTTTGCGCTGAACCAATCCCACAGTCGTGCCCGATGCGACTGTGGGATTTTTCATATCTGGCCCAAAATATCTCTCAAGAAGAGCTTAATTGTGTAGGAACTGCCGAAGGCTGCGATCTTTTGATTCCTCACAGCAAGATCAAGAGATCGCAGCCTTCGGCGGCTCCTGCGGAATCATTCGCGACCAGCAATAATGTGTGCATACGGACGATCATGACCGAACTGCTTCTTACGCTCATCAGCGCTGCCCTTATCAACAACTTCGTGTTGCACTGGCCGCTGGGCGCCGATCCGCTGTTGCGTGCAGAACGTCGCCAGGTCCACGCATTGGGCCTTGCGACGACGTGTCTGATGCTGATTGTCGGGATACTTGGTTATGGGCTCTACCACGGCGCGCTGGTGCCGCTGGAGCTGACGTCTCTCAAGCTTTTCGTGTTTTTGCCGCTGAGTGTGCTGCTGATCACGCCCTTGCTGAAACTGCTTGCCCAGGTGTTTTCGGCCTTGCCGTTCGAAGGTCTCTGGCCGTTGCTGCTCGGCAATGCCGGTGTGCTCGGGCTGACGCTGTTCAGCGCCCAGGAGGACAAGGGAATTCTCTACGCCACCGCCTTGAGCTTTGGCGCCGGCCTGGGTTTCTGGCTGATACTGGTTCTGTTCGGCGACTTGCGCCAGCGCACACTCGACAACGACGTCCCCCTGCCTTTTCGTGGTTTGCCGATCGACCTGATCGGCGCCGGACTGATCGCAGTGGCTTTTCTCGGATTCAGCGGACTGATCAAAACATGAGTCTGATTCAACGCATCGACGCACTGCTGCCGCAGACCCAATGCGGCAAGTGCGGACATCCCGGCTGCAAGCCCTACGCCGAAGGCATCGCCAATGGCGAACCGATCAACAAGTGTCCGCCCGGCGGTCGTGAAACCCTTTCGGCGCTGGCTGACCTGCTGAAAGTGCCGGTGATTGAACTGGACGTGAGTCGTGGGTCGGCCCCGGCACAACTGGCCTACATCCGCGAAGCCGAGTGCATAGGTTGCACCAAATGCATCCAGGCCTGCCCGGTGGATGCCATCGTCGGCGCAGCGAAACTCATGCACACAGTGCTCGTCGATGAATGCACCGGTTGTGATTTGTGCGTCGCCCCCTGCCCGGTAGATTGCATCGAGATGCGACCGTTGCCACCGGCGACAGTGGTGCCGATTGTCGGCGGTCTGGCGTTCAATCCCGAAGACCAGCAGGCCCGTACTGCCAAGCGCAATCATGCGCGGCGGCGTTTCGAGCAGCGCAACGCCCGACTCCAGCGTGAAGAACAGCAGCGACTGGCCGAGCGTCAGGCCCGCGCACAACGCGCTGCGCATCAGCCCGGTGAAGCGACGGCAGATCCCGCGCAAGCTGCCCTCGAACGGGCGAATGCGCTAAAAGTTGTCAGTGCCGATGCTGCGCTGAAGAAAGCCAAGATTGAAGTGGCCATGAGCCGCGCGCAGTTAAACAAATCGCTGAAAGCTTTTGGGCATCCACCGACCTTCGAACAGCAATCGCAATTGATCGTGCTGCAGCAGCAATTCGAGGCGGCGCAAGGGGTGCTGGCGGATCTGGAAAGCACTGCGCCGCCGGCAACTGCCCCTGCACTCCCGACGCAAAGTGCCGAGCTGAAACGGGCGAAGATTCAGTTGGCTCTGCGCCGCGCCGAATTCAATAAAGCACACACCGCCGGTGCGTCGGCTGAATACATCGCTTCACTGGAAAAAGCAGTGAAC
>JALYPE010000503.1 GCA_030856525.1 Pseudomonadota bacterium
ACACCAGCGGGTTCGGCCTCGATTACGGTTTGTTCAAAGGCGCAACTGTGCGGACGGAATCGCTGGAAACCTTGATTCAGGGTGGCATCGCATTTGCCACACCGGACGGCGAGCGCATGGGTAATCCGGCGCGGCCGCAGCAGACATTCCCGCTGTTTGACAAGTTCGAGGATGAATGGCTGACCTGGGCGCCGAAGATCTCGATCGGGAAGTAATTACAGGCGGCAGGGATGCCGCCATCGCGAGCAGGCTCGCTCCCACAGGGGAACGCATTCCAAATGTAGGAATGAGCCTGCTTGCGATAGCGCTCTCACATTCACCATAAATCCCAAGTCATAAAAAAGGGCCGCGATCCAAACAGATTGCGGCCCTTTATTGCCTTCAGTTAATGCCGATCAAACCGCATCCATCTCCGGCTCATCCGCTTCAGTATTGACGACAGCCTTCACCTCATCGTGACGACGAATGTACTTCCAGTCCGCCTCATCAATATAGATCCCGTTCGGCCCGCTGCCACCCTCCAGATCGATCGCCACACTGGCGCAAACCTGTGGCTTCACACTCGCCAGAATTGGCACGAAGCCCAGTTGCAGGCTGGTTTCCAGCAGCGCTGCCTGGTTCTTTTCGTCGATGTCTGCCGCCTCGTCGAGGTAGTACGGCAAGCGCACCCGACCGGCTTGGTCGCGGTCCATCAAGTGCAGCAACAAATACATGTTGGTCAGCGCCTTGATAGTCATCGTCGTGCCGTTGGAGGCGGCGCCGTCGATGTCGGTATGAATGACCGGCGAGCCGTTGACCTTGGTGATCTCGAACGCCAGCTCGAACAGATCCTTGAGACCGAGCTGGTTGTGGTTCGCCGCAACAAGGCGTGCCAGATATTCCTTGGCTTCCTCGTTCTTGTTGTCCTGATCGGCGCTCTGGTTCAGGTCGAACACGGACAGGGTTTCACCCTCTTCGTATTGCCCGGCGCTGTGGATGATTTGGTCGATGTGCTTGAGGGCTTCCTTGTTCGGCGCGAGGACGATGCGGAAGCTCTGCAGGTTGGAGACCTGACGCTTGTTGATCTCACGGTTGAACAGCGCCAGCTGGTGCTCGAGGCTGTCGTAGTCGCTGCGGATGTTACGCAGTGTTCGCGCAATATCAGTGACCGCTGCGCGACGTGCCTTGCCGAGTGTCAGGGCTTCATCGGTGCGGTGCGCGTAAGCGTTGATCAGCAATTGCAGGCGACGCTCCATGTCGTCTTCGCTGTCGAACTTGGCCACGCCTTTAAGGCGGATCTGCGCATACAGCGCGTCGATCTGACCGTCGGTGCGGAGCAAACCCTGCCAACTGTCCTGATAGTCATTGAGCAGCGGCAGCAGGTTGTCCATGGAATCGTCAACCGGATCCATGAACGGCGTGCCAAATGGCATGTCCGCCGGCAACAGTTGACGGCGGCGCAGGGCATCGTCGAGGGTGCGCTGCTTGGCTTCCATGTCGCCGATCTGGCGGCCGACCAGTTGCAGCTTGGCCGACAGCTGCTGGACGCGTTCGGTGAAGGCATCGCTGGAACGCTTCAACTCGTCCTGGGCGGCTTCCATCTGCGCGAGTTGTTCGAGCTTGTCTTCTTCCTCGGCGCTCAAGGTTTGCGCGCGACGGAAATCCTCCAGGGCTTTCTGCGCGTCCAGCACTTGCTGGTACAACGCTTCGGTCTGGGTCTTGCTCGCGGCGCGGTCAGCGGCCACCGCCTGCTGGGTTTTCAACTGCTTGAGTTCTTTGTCCAGGCGCTCTTTTTGATCGCGCAACGCCGCCCGATCAGCCAGCGCTTGCAACGCCGGTGGCTCGATGTGCGTGATGTCGATGGACAGCCCCGGCACTTCGAAGCGCTCGCCTTTGAAACCGTCAAGGATCAGCTCCATGGATTTGACCCACTGACCGTCCTCGTCCAGCGTGATCCCGTGTTCGCCCAACGGCAGGCTGAACAGCGCGCTGTTGAACAGACGCATCAGGCGCTCGACGTCCTGTTGCGAGAACTCCTCACGCAAACGCGCGTAGCTGTTGTTGTCAGCATGATCGAGTTGTTGCTTGACCGACTTCAGGCGTTTTTCCAGGTCGCGCAGGCGCTCTTCCAGATCTTCTGCAGAAAACTGCCGCGACTGTGCCAGCGCACCGGCCAGTTCATCGTGCGCGTCTTTGGCCGCGAGCAATTGCTGTTCGAGGACTTTGACGTCGGTCACCAGCGCGAAGCGGTGCTTGAGCACTGACAACTCGCCGAGCCAGCGCTGGATCCCGCTGATCTCCCGTTCCAGACGCATTAGCTCTTGAGTGCCGCCACGCTGATCGTTTTGCAGCGCGTCTTGTTCATTACGGTAGTGCTCGGCCTGAATCGTCAGCTCTTCCTTGCGCGCACTGGCATAGTCCGACCAGGTACCGAGCAAGGAATCGAGCAATGGCGAGATGCGATGCAATTTTCCGCGCAGAATGTTGCGCTGCTCAACGCCTGAAGCAAGCGCTTCAACCAGTGGACCTGCGGTGACCAGCGAGTTGTAGTCCTGCTCCATGCGTCGTACGTCGCGGAAGGCTTCTTCACACGCGGCAATGTAATCGACGCTGCCGGAACGCAGGCTGTGTTCGAACGCATCCAGGAACAATTGCTTGAGCTTGGCCGCGGTGATTTCGCGCATGTGCAGCAGGTTGATGAACAGGGCGCGGAATGTTTTCAGGCTCTGCTCGCTGGTGGAGCGCAGCGGGATCAGAGTCAGGTCGAGCGGAATGGACGTGTGACCGCCGACCAGCAAGCGCCGCAATTCGTCCGGCTTGAGTTCGTAGGCTTTCAGGCCTTCGCGTTCGAGGTTGGTGAACAGCTCTTTCTGGCGCAGGCAGGTGTCGTTTTGCTGATAATGCGCGAGATCCAGTTTGCCGGCGTAGGCAAAGAACTGGTGACCGAAACCACCGCCCGGTCCGCGGCCGACCACACCGATCACATGCGGACCGTGGGGCAGCGACACCTCGACGAGGATGTAACTGGTGTCCGAGGCGAAGTAGAAGCGCCGGGACTGTTCGAGGCTGTACTTGCCGAAACTCATGTCCGACATGCGCGCCAGAATCGGGAACTGCAAGGCGTTGATCGAGGCGGATTTACCGAGGTTGTTCGCGCCGTAGACCGACAACGGTTCTTCCAGCGGGAACAGGCCGAGGCTGTAACCGGCGGTGTTCAAAAGGGCGAAGCGGCGAATGCCGTAGCGTTCCTTGCTCATGCGTCGGTCTCCTGTTCTTCGGCGATGGCACGGGCCATGGCGTCTTCTTCGCTTTCTTCTTCAAAGTCAGTGAGGTCGAGTGGATCGTCGGTCTCCAACAATTTTTCATCACTGTCGTCATCGATCAGCACCGGAACCGGCAACGGCAGGACGCTGTGCAGGCTGGCTGCCAGATCACGGTCCTGTTGAACCGAGAGGCAGACATCGAGGAAACGGTGCATCGGCGGCAGGAAGCGATAGATGCCGGTCTCTTCGCTGGCAAAACCGAGCTGAGTCATGCGGCGCATGATTTTTTCTTCGAGTTCTTCGACTGTCTGCACTTCGGCCTGAATAAACAGATCGCGGTACTTCTCCAGCAACGATGGCAACTCATCACGGCCAAGGCTGCCACCGTCGAGCACGGCAATCGGGTCACGGCCCTGATCCGCCAGATGCTCGACGAGGATGAACGTGAACAGCGCCAGTCGCTGCGCTGTCTTGTTGACGGCTGCGGCGGCCAGGTCCGGCACGAAGTAGTAGAAACCGCGGGTGTCACAGACCAGTTCAAAGCCCAACGCCTTGAACAGCGTGCGGTACTGGTCCTGAAAGTTCGACAGCTGCGCGTACAGCTCCGGATCGCGGCGGCTGACGTGGTAGCCCTTGAACAGCTCGCGGAAGATCGGCGCCAGCTGGGACAGTTCGGATAGATCAAGATGCATAAGGAGTGCTCGCAGAATCCTCGGCGGTGTCGCGGGCCGAGAGCAGGGCGAAGGAGCGCAGGCTGACCTGATGCTCATGAGTGTGGTAATCGCGACGTTCGAGACGCTCGCGTTTGAAGCGTTTTTCCCGCGACAGGCGCGAGAACCAATACAGCAACTCGTCAGTTGCGCCGTTCGGTTCCTGCTCCAGCAGCCAGGTCATCAGGTCCGGCATCGGCAGGGCGTCTTCGCAGCGATCGAGCATCTCGCGAACGGTGCGCGGTGCGCGCGGGGCTTCGCCTTTGCGCGATGTATGGGCCTTGGGGAAACGCGCCGGTTTCGGCTCGAAACGTGCCAAGGCGTAAACGTAGGCTTCAACCTGACTGGCGCTGCCGAGGAAGGTGCTTTGCGGGCGGGTGAACATCGGCAACGCCGCTTGCGGCACCGCGTCCAGACCTTTACGCCGGATCGCCGCCAAGGCCAGCGCGGCGCCACGGGTCACGGCGTTATGGCGACGCGCTTCTTCGCGCAATGGCAGCAGCAGTTCGCGGGCATGACGCAAGGTCAGCTGGGCGCTGGTCTGCATTTCCAGAATGCGCGCGTGGGTGCGCAGCAGCATGTCGTCGTCGACCAGATGGCCAAGACGCTGCTGTTCAGTGAGCATTTTCAGCAGGACGTTCTCGACTTTGCGCACGCCTTGTTCGAAGGCGCCGTCGGCGTTTACCAACTGAATCATCGGTTCGACGTATTCGTCCCAGGTCGCCAGCACTTCGGCGTAACGCTGACGCAGCGGGATCTGCCGATCGCTGGTTTTCGCACGTTCGGCGACTGCGACCAGCGCCTGCTCGTCGTTGGCGAGTTTCTTCAGCACGTCGCGGACGCGCATGTCGAGCAAGCGCAGCTGACGGGCCAGATCGTTGCCGTCGCGGATGTCGAAGGCGTCCTGGATGTAACCGGCCAGGCGCTCGAGGTGGCGCAGATAGGCTTCGATCTCCAGGCACAGGCCCAGACGGTGTTCACGGCGCAGGTAGGCGAGAAAATCGTGGATCTGCGCGTTGAGCTCGAAGCGGTTCGGGCTTTTCGCCACGGGTACCAGAATGTCGAGACGGATCCACACGTCCAGCAGGCTGGTGATGTCCTGCGGCGTACTGTCGAGTTGCTGGGCGGACAGTTGCGTGCGCAGTTCGTTGAGGCTCAGGGTGCCTTGGTCGAAGTGCTCGCACAGTGGCTCCAGAAGTGCCCAGTGTTCAGCGAGGGCGCGCAAGACGCGCTTGGGTTCGATCATCGGAATGGCCGGCTGGTTGGCGAAGAAAAGCCGCGATTGTACTGCATCGGGGCCAATGCGATTCACTCTTGGGACGGGCTGTCGCCATTTTTCACAGGTGCAAAGACTATCGGTGAAGTCTATCGATCAACAGCGCGGGCGATCTTCCGCGAAGGGCGGTAGAATCGGCGCACTTCAGTTATCCACAAGTGGCCGACCTTTGTTAATCGAGTCCCGTCGCCGCGCTTATTTGACCGCCATGCAGGTGGTCAACTGGCTGCCGCGCACCGAATTGCCCTTTGCCGCGCCGTCGCGTCCCGAGCTGCTCGAGACGCCCGAACCGGTGCTCGTCTTGCCTGTGGCCCCCGCACCGGTTGCCGATGCGCCCGTGGAGCCCGTGGTCAAGCCTGCCGAGCGGGTGAAAATCGAAGTGCCGCGCCCGTCGCTGGCAAGCACGCGCACCAACGCCAAACCCGAGGAAGAAGAGGCGCCCGCCGTCGTCAAGGCGCCGGTCGTACCGCCGCCGCGTTTCGCTTTGCAATTGCTGCGCGCCGGGCGATGCCTGCTGCTGGTGGAGTTACCCACAGGCGAAACGTTCCAGACCCGCGATCCGGCTTATCTGCTGCTCAAAGACATGCTGCGCGCCGCCGGTCTGCCGGACGCCCCGCAAATCATCGGCGAACCGGTGCGCTGGCCGTTGCTCGCTCGCGGCACCATGGATCAAGGCCCGGACGCTGCGCGCGATTTCGTGCAGGGTTTTCTGTCGGCGCGACTGGAAGATGCACCTTGCGTGTGTGTCTGGCTGATCGGTCTGCCGGCAGTGCGGTTTGCCGGTGAGGCGAATGCAGAATCCTTCAACCGTGAACTCCAGGTCGAAGGCCTGGGCTCGGTCTGGGCCCTGCCGGGTCTGGAATTATTAATGGAAGAGCCACAGCGTAAGGCTGATGTCTGGCAAGCCATGCGTCGGCTGATGGCGCGCTGGAAAGAATCAAATGAGTGACGCTGTATCGTTTCGCCCGATGACCGAGGCGGACCTCGACGCTGTGCTGAAAATCGAATACGCGGCGTACAGCCATCCGTGGACCCGAGGGATTTTTCTCGATGGTCTGGGCAAGTATCAGATATGGCTGATGTTCGAAGGGCAGCAGCAGGTCGGCCACGGCGTGGTGCAGATCATTCTGGATGAAGCGCACCTGCTGAATATCACGGTCAAACCGGAGAATCAGGGCCGGGGGCTGGGTTTGACACTACTGGAACACTTGATGTCCATTGCCTACAAGGCAGAGGCGCGTGAGTGTTTTCTGGAAGTTCGCGACAGCAATCGCGGTGCGTTTCGCTTATATGAGCGGTACGGGTTCAACGAAATCGGCCGACGCCGGGATTATTATCCGGCGGTAGGCGGTCGTGAAGATGCGGTTGTCATGGCGTGCACGTTGGTGGATTGAGATTCCGTAGGCGCTGCCGGAGGCTGCGATCTTTTGATCTTTATTGCATCTGCGGTAAATATCAAAAAATCGTCCGATCGCGGCCCGAGCCTTCAGCAGCTCCTACAGGGTTATTCGGTCAGCCGTGAATTCAACGATTCCCGTCCAGCGGATCCCGCTGCGCCAACTCTTCTTCATCCAGCCCATTGCCACCGCCGATCTCATCTTCATCGACAATGCTCAAGTCCCAATCGGCCGCCTCACCCTCGCCAGCTTCTCGCGCGTCTCGCGCACCGTCCTCACGAATCAACGTTTCCGGACTCATGTCGTCGTCAGTTGGCTCGTGGTCTGCGGTCGAGGCGCCGGTCATGCCGGCCTCGCGAACGCGCTCTTCAGGCATCAGTTGCTCGCGCTCGTTCGCCGGCAGTTCGTCGCCGATTTTCGCGCTCGGTTGATCTTCGTCGAAATCCAGCTCACGCATGGAGCCCATGCGGTCTTCGTTGTCGTCGATAGACTCGGGTTGAGTCGCATCGAAGGGACGTCGTGAATCAGTCATGGCAATTCCTCATACTGTGGGCCTTACTAGGTGGACCTACTCAGCTCGCGAGAATTCCACCGGCATTCCGCACGGGTTAGCCGTAATATTGATCAGCGCAAACAGCTATCTGCATCTTGCGCGTGACCCCGACGAAGGGTCGTTTGTCAGAACAGCGCACTATTCACGAGGCGTCATTGCATGAACGAATTACAAGATCTGATTGATAATAACGCGCGTTGGGCCGATGCGATCAAACAGGAAGATCCTGACTTCTTCGCCAAGCTGGCCCGTCAGCAAACTCCGGAATTCCTGTGGATCGGCTGCTCCGATGCGCGCGTGCCGGCCAACGAGATCGTCGGCATGCTGCCTGGCGACCTGTTCGTCCATCGCAACGTGGCCAACGTCGTGCTGCACACCGACCTCAACTGCCTGTCGGTGATTCAGTACGCGGTCGACGTGCTCAAGGTCAAACACATCCTCGTTACCGGCCATTATGGTTGCGGCGGCGTGCGTGCCTCGATGCAGGACCGCCAGTTGGGTCTGATCGACGGCTGGCTGCGCTCCATTCGCGATCTTTATTACGAGAAGCGCGAAGAGCTGGCGAAGCTGCCGACCGAAGAGGAACGTGTCGATCGTCTTTGCGAACTCAACGTGATCCAGCAAGTGGCCAATGTAGGGCACACCAGCATCGTGCAGAACGCCTGGCACCGCGGCCAGAAACTGTCAATCCACGGTTGCATCTACGGCATCAAGGACGGTCGCTGGAAAAGCCTGAACGCGACCATCAGTGGCTTCGAGCAATTGCCGGCGCAGTACCGTTTGCGTCCGATCGACGCGCAGTAAAGATCTTCAACGTAGGTATAGTCGGCGCCAATGCTCGAAGAACTTCATGCCCTCGGCATTGGGCGTTTCTTCGTAGCCGACGATCCAGCCTCGACAGTTGTAGCAGCCGCAGCGGCAGGCAAATTGCCGCTGCAGCTTGTCTTCCGTCGCAGCGAAATCCATGCTTAATCGGTCGCCTTTCTTGATATCCCTGAGGGCCCATATCCACAGCTCGCTCATGTCGATAAAGACATTGGGGTCGCAGGAATGGTCGAGCAGACCGCAGAAGTGCGGATCATGTATGTGAATCCCGGGCGCCAGCTGTCGGGTGTGGCGACTGCGATAGGGCAAAAGGTGCCCGGAAATCCGGCACATACGGGTAATGCGTTGAAATTCGCGCAGGGCTGTGACCGCCGTGTCTGAACCTCCCATGTCGCAGATGATTTCAAAGTCTTGCCGGGAGGGGAATCCAAGGCGAAGGGGCAGTTCCACAAATGGATAAATGCCGTTCGAAGGCGAGGCGGTTGATCGCTGCTGGTGGTTAACGCTCATAACAATCCCTGTTGACTGGGTGCTGCGACCTCCGTCAGCTGACTTCCTGTCAGCCCTGCAGCACGTGGGTTAACTCCAAGACTCGCGCAAAAGGTACGGTGGGTCTACTGACAGAACTGACAGTTGAGACTGAGCGATTTGCGCGAGTGTTCGGATCGTGCGTCCGGCCGGTTCTACAGGCCTGACAGGGGTTCGGCGGGGACGGCTAGTGGAGCTTGCAGCTGCCCGAGCTCAGACTGGACTGACGAGGTTGCGCACTTGGCGGCCGCCTGTTCGGCCGGCAAATTGCGGATCGAGGTGTAGAACAGCTCGCAGGTTTTCTCTTTTTGCGTCACTTGCCAGGTTTGCGTACAGCTTTTCAGCTGAGTCTGAGGGTCGTTCCCGGGTTTGCTGCCCATTCCGGCTTGCCAGCACGCAGCACTCAAATCCTGGCCCATGACTTTCAGGCCGGCAGCATCCGCTTTGGCTTGCGCATCAACACCGGTGTAGCTGTCCGGATCAGCGGCGTACCAGATATAACTCGGGTGATTGGAGCCCAGCACCGGCACATTCACCCCATCGCGCGGGCTGATTGTCGCCAGGCCAAGAACGTCGACGGTGGGACCGTATTGTTGTTTGATCCAATTGCGCACCGGGGCGCCGAAAGCAACCATCGGCAACGCGGCCCCGCTGGCGCTACGGCTCATGACGTCGACCATTGTGGTCTGGTAATCCTTGAAATAGTCATACACGCCTTCCAGATCCTTGCCCGCGTCGGACGGTGCGGCAATCGGGGCGATGTCGATGATGGTCTGGTAACCCGGCGTCTGTTCTGCGGCAATGCCATTGTCGGTGAGCAGCGTGGCCCAACGATCAGTGGTCGCTGATCGTAAGTAGTCCTGCGCCTGGGTCAGAGAGTAATCAGGCGGGAAGTGCAGCAGTTCGACGCTCTTGCGATTGTCCAGCGCCATGCCCAGCGGCAGGAACAGATACCAGTTGTAGGCCCACTTGCCGTCTGCATTCAGCTTGCTGGCGCCTTTGTAGGCCCGGTCGCCGGCATCAAGCAGTGCGGCCAGCGGCTTTTCGTAACCATCCGGCACGCCGCTGATTTCAACGTAGAGCTGGCCGTTGTCGGTTTTGACCCGCACCTTCGCGGCGCTGTAACCATCGCGCTGCACGCTTTGCGTCAGGTAATGCTCGACGGTCTGCTCCAGCGTCCAGTTGCGAAAGCAGATCACGCTGCAATTGTTGGGATAGGCAAATAGACGGGTGACGCGTTCAGTGCTGCCCAGCTTCAGGTCGACATCGGCATGGGCGGCGGCGCTCAGGGTGAGCGCAGCCAGGGTGAGTCCTGCGAGTTTGAACATGCTCAGATCCTTTGCAGCGTGTGAGCCCGAAAGCGGGGCGAGCACATACTGAAACAGACTGCGCTGAACAAAAAGCAGGGCCGATAAAAATATCGGCCCTTTTTACGTTTAAGGCAGCACCGGCGGCGTGTACGTCAATGTCGTACCCAGCGCCCACAGCATAAACAGCACCAGCGGCGTGTGCACCAGCAGCTGCACGAAGGAGAACCCGATCAGGTCCCGGGCCTTCAAACCGAGCACGCCCAGCAGCGGCAACATGTAGAAAGGGTTGATCAGGTTCGGCAGTGCTTCGGCCGCGTTGTAGATCTGCACGGCCCAGCCCAAGTGGTAGTTCAGGTCATTGGCCACTTGCATCACGTACGGCGCTTCGATGATCCATTTGCCGCCACCCGAGGGGATGAAGAAGCCGAGAATCGCCGAGTACACACCCATCAACAGCGCATAGGTGTCGTGGGAGGCGATGCTGACGAAAAAGGTTGAGATATGGTGCGCCAGCGTTTGCGCATCGCTGCCTTTGACCGTGGTCATCAGGGCGGCGATCGAGCCGTACAACGGGAACTGGATCAGCACGCCGGTGGTGGTCGGCACTGCGCGGGACACTGCATCCAGGAAGCTGCGCGGGCGCCAGTGCAGCAGCGCACCGAGCATGATGAACAGGAAGTTGTAAGTGTTAAGGCCAGAGATCGCACTGATCGCCGGTTTGGTCGAAAACTCGTGGAACAGCCATCCCGCCGCCAGCAGCACCAGCAGAATAATCAGCAGCGGACTGTGCTCCAGCCATTCGCCTGGACGTGTGCGCGGTTGCAGCGGGGGCAGGTTGAAGCTTGGATCGATACCACAGGCTTCGGC
>JALYPE010000534.1 GCA_030856525.1 Pseudomonadota bacterium
GCTTCGGGCACGCCGCTCAGATAACGAACAATTTCCATCCGTACGGGGTCGCTCAGTGCGTAAAGCAAACGCTCGAGGACGAATTCAGTTGGGAGGGGATGTTTGAAGGCACGCATGTGCTGATGATAACGAAGGGTTTCAATGTGCGCCATATTTCGAATACTATCGAACAAGCGAATCAAACCACGAGGAACCTCCCGATGTCAGCACTATTCGAACCATTCACTCTGAAGGACGTCACCTTAAAAAACAGAATTGCCATTCCGCCAATGTGTCAGTACATGGCTGATGACGGCGTGGTCAACGACTGGCACCTCGTACACTTGGCAGGTATGGCACGAGGCGGCGCGGGCCTGGTTGTCGTTGAGGCAACAGCTGTCTCTCCTGAGGGACGTATCACGCCTGGATGCGCCGGTATCTGGAGCGATGCCCATGCGCAGGCTTTTGTGCCCATAGTCAAAGCGATCAAGGCTGCTGGCTCCGTGCCTGGTATTCAGATTGCTCACGCGGGTCGAAAGGCTAGCGCTAACCGTCCTTGGGAAGGTGATGATCACATCGCTGACGGCAATCCCAACGGGTGGAAGACCATCGGCCCCTCCCCAATCGCATTCGGCGCCAATCTGCCGAAGGTTCCCGAAGAAATGACCCTGGAAGACATTGCACGGGTTCGTCAGGACTTCGTTGACGCTGCGCGCCGTGCTCGCGAAGCTGGGTTCGAATGGATCGAACTGCATTTCGCCCACGGGTATTTGGGCCAAAGTTTTTTCTCCGAGCATTCCAACCAGCGTACCGATGCCTACGGTGGAAGCTTCGAAAACCGCAGCCGGTTCCTGCTGGAGACCTTGGCAGCTGTTCGCGAAGTATGGCCAGAAAATTTACCCCTCACTGCTCGTTTTGGTGTGATCGAATATGACGGACGCGATGAGCAAACTCTAACCGAGTCGATCGAATTGTCGAGGGGCTTCAAAAGCGGTGGCCTGGACCTTTTGAGCGTCAGTGTCGGGTTCACTATCCCGGAAACCAATATTCCTTGGGGCCCTGCTTTCTTGGGCCCAATCGCTGAGCGCGTCCGCCGTGAAACTGGGCTGCCAGTGACGTCTGCCTGGGGTTTTGGAACTCCACAGCTCGCGCAATCTTCAATCGAATCAGGTCAGCTTGACCTGGTGTCTGTTGGACGAGCCCACCTGGCTGATCCGCACTGGCCGTATTTTGCAGCCAAGGAATTGGGAGTTGAAAAGGCATCTTGGACACTCCCTGCGCCCTACGCTCATTGGCTTGAGCGCTACAGATAAGTAACCCGGTGGTTGCCGCGCTGTAGGCGGCATTTCTACCTGGGTACACAATCCCGGCTCGCAGGCTCTGCGTACAGTTTTCACCATCACTTTGGGGAAGGATGCAGGCCTGCGCGGCTCCGCAAGATTACGTGAATGAATGCACTCCCTGACCGCTGTCGCCTGCCGCTTGGAGATACTGGTCAGCACCTCCCTCGGCGACATACAGCGGATGCTGAGCATCTCCACTGCGGAGAGGTTGTCATCCCTCCTTCAAAGTGTCATTTGCCACCTCTGTTAGCCACGTCAGACACGCACTCACTTGCTCCTGCCGCTCCCGTCCTGGCACACACATCGCAAAGTATCTTGGGCCAGGCAGACTCACGTCGGATCTGTACGCCACAAGTTCTCCACGGTTGAGACTGTCGGCCACCAGAACACTACTTGCCAGCACTAAGCCCTGACCCGCGACTGCAGCACTCAACGCATAATGCTCGTCATTGAACTCCCGTATTTGGGCAGTTTCGAGCCAAGTCTCGCACCCTGCAGCCTCGCACCAGCTTCGCCAACTGACCGAAAAACCTCCAGGAATTTGCCAATGCACATTAATCAGTTCGATCTTGTTTGGGTTCAGTGAGACCAACAGGCTTGGCGCGCCGTAAACCGAGAATCGCTCGGTCATCAACTCCTGACAAAACAACTTCGGGTCACTTCGGCTGACCGCGCGAATCGCAAGGTCAATGCTGGAATCTCGCAGCAAATCCACCAATTCGTTACGGGTATCTACACGCACATTGAATTGCGGGAAAGTTCGGTAGAAGCGACCCAATCTTGGAATTAGCCAGGTCGCAGCCAGGCCGGGCGTAGTGGAAATGGTCAGAGATTGCGAGGCAGAATTCGGATAGAACTCCTCCATGCTGCGCCGAATATCCAACAGTGCTTGATGAACCTGGCGATAAAGCAACTCGCCTTTGTCGGTCAATACCACACCTTGCCCGGATCGCTCGAAAAGCATCGCTCCAAGCGATGCCTCCAAAGTTCTGACCTGATGGGAAATGGCCGCCGGGGTTACTGAGAGTTCCTGGGCTGCCGCCTTAAAGCCGCCCAACCGCGCGGCGGCCTCGAACGTGCGCAGAGCGTTAAGTGGAAAGTTCGAAAACACGCCAGCCTCTCGACAAGATGAATTGATGCCCAGTCAATTTATCTCATTTTTCGTCACTCGTACGAGACGTTACCGTCACTGGCATTCGATCTACCAACGCTTCGGAGGACACTATGCAAGGCCCCACCCGAAAGATTGTCCAAGCAATCCTGTACGAATCCATCGCGGTTATGGTGCTATCACCTGGCATCTCACTCATATACGACCAAGGCCTAGCCCATGCAGGTGCCCTATCAATGATGTTGTCTGCAAGTGCACTCGCGTGGAACGTGATCTATAACTACATTTTTGAATGGTGGGAAGCACGCCAGCCACAGCGTGCTCGCACATTTGGCAGACGCTTGCTTCACTCCTTGGGTTTCGAGGGCGGGCTGGTGCTGATGTTGGTACCACTTGTGGCATGGTGGCTGAACATTTCCTGGTGGACTGCATTACTCACTGATCTGGGGCTGTTCGTTTTCTTCTTCTTTTACGCCCTCGCCTTTCAGTGGATCTTCGATAAGTGGTTCGATGTACCAACGTCCGCGCAGGATAAAGTCGCCATCTGACTTACCGCCCAGGCGGCGGGGAGATTCATGTCAACGTCACCCTTCGATGGAAAGCTGGTCTCAACTTACGAATTGCAGGGCGCTGATACGCCTAAGGATCGCCAATGATGACCGTTACCCGAAGAGAGTCGACCTACTCCGGCGCATTTGGTTTGATGGTCTGCGTTCGCTGACCATTCACCTCTGGTTTGGTAACTAAGCGAGGCAATCTTTTTTCAACACCACGCGAACGTTCCTGAAATTTAGACGAAATTGTGCGCCCTGAGTTTTGGACTCCTTGACCAATTCGACACGGCCCTCATGCATTGCCATTATCTTCTGCACTAGATCTAAGCCCAGTCCAGTACCTTGTCCGTCATTCTTCAACGTCCCCCTCAAATCCGGCCTTCCTTCGACTGAGCACAATCCAAGACCAAAGAAATCACTCGTTTTCGACCGCCGCCTATTCAATACAGTCGGTAGCGGGATGCTGAAAAACCGATGGCACTATGCCCCCTCAGTCATTGCTCGATTGGGAACCGCAATGCGGCTACCAGTCAGTGGGGCTACAACTGCTGCAACGGAGGTAACGTCGATGCCTATGGCCGGAATAACTACTTCAGATCAATACCTCCAAAAAACTGGCGTTACAAGCACCAACACGGTGAGTATTTCCAGCCGACCCAAGAGCATCCCAATCGTCAAAAGCCATTTTGCAGCATCGGGTAATGATGAGAAATTACCTGCCGGCCCGATGATGTTACCCAGGCCTGGCCCAACGTTGCACACAGCGGTTGCTGCGCCACTCAAAGCGGTCGTCCAATCGAGACCAATGAGCGCCAGGCCTAAGGCGATTGCTGCAATCGTGAAGGCGAAGAAAAAGCAAAACGTCAAAAGCGAACGGACAATCTCCTCGTTTACAGGATGTCCGTTGTAGTTTTTTTGAATCACAGCCCTAGGATGTATAAGTTGTTTAAGGCTGCTCAGCAGCAGGGTTCCTGCAACTTGAAAACGAAAGATTTTGAGGCCTCCAGCTGTAGAGCCTGAACATCCCCCAACAAACGTCAGATAGAAAAACAACAGAACGGCAAAACTGCCCCACAGAGTGTAGTCACCCAATGCAACACCTGTGGTGGTCACGACAGAAGTCACGTTGACGGCAACGATACGTACGGAGTCCCACCAACTGTAGTCGCTGTTAAGGC
>JALYPE010000547.1 GCA_030856525.1 Pseudomonadota bacterium
GGCAGCTCCTACAGAGGGGGCGTAGGGTCAAATGAATTCGGGTCAACCACCCTTCAGGTCAGGCTGCTTAGATACCCCCACGGATAAATCCCCCGCTCATGCCCATCACTGAACACCAGCTGCAACCCATAACCCTGGGCATTCACCTCGACGATGCAAACACGTGAATCGACCTGTGGAATCAGCCCCTTGAGCCTGAATGCCCGACACTGGGAGCACGGGCAGTGCCGGCGCAACTCGGCGTGATCGAGCAACTGCTCGCGCCCATCAGGCCAGTTCAGGCGCAGTTGCTGCTGGCTGCGGGAATTGCCGATGGCCAACGGGATCATTGCAATTGGCTCAAGGCAATGCGCACGGCTTTGCGCACTTCCGGGTCGCCGTCGTCTTGCGCGGCCTGCAAGGCTGCAATGGCGCCTTTATCGTTCAATTCGCCGAGGGCCAGGGCGGCTTCCTTGCGCAAATTGCTGATGCGATGGCCAAGTGTGTCGATCAACGCATCGAGGGCCGGCACGTAACGCAGGCGCCCGAGGCTGCGGGTGGCGCGCAGACGCACTTGCCAATAATCGTCGCTCAAGGCCTCGATCAGTGAGGGCCCCGCATCAATATGGCCGACCTTGCCCAGCGTGGTCGCGGCTTCTTCGCGCACCTGCCAGGCCTGATCGCGCAAGGCCTGGCGCAGCGCCGGCAGCACCTGCGCGTCCGACGCCAGACCGAGGGCGCCTGTGGCGGCGCGGCGCACTTCGGTGTCCGGGTCATCACTGGCCAGGCGCCCCAACGCAGGCAACTGATCAAGCTGCTTGAGCCAGCCGAGCACGCCGACGGCTTCACGGCGCACGCTCGCAGCGTCATCGCGCAGAGCCTGCGCCGCGGCAGTCGCAGCGCCGGGGAAGCGCAATTCGCGCAAGGCCCGGAAAGCGGCAATGCGCACGCTCGTATCGGCATGCCCGGTCCACGGCAGAATGACCCGGCCTGCGGCTTCACTCTTGAGCAGGCTCAGACTTTGCGCCGCTGCGGCCTGCACGGCCGCTGACGGATCGGTGAGCGCCTGGCACAACGCAGCGACCACCGGTTGATCTTCCCAGGCTTCGAGCAGTCGCGCGGCTTCGGCGCGTACGTCTTCGGCCGGGTCCTCGGCCAGCCTGTCGACCAGCCACGTCAAACCTTCCGGTTCTTCCAGGTCGGCCAGCTCGATGAGCGCAATCCTGCGCACGCCGGGGTCCGTGTCGACAAGGCGCGATTGCAGGGCAAGGATGTCTTCATTAGCGGTTACATCAAATAGTGAGGTCATAGGGCAAATCGCGGCAGTTTGTTTTCAGGAGGCAGTCCGAGAGGGTTCAGGCGCGGCAGCTGCCGACCGTCTTCGTGACGCAGTAATTCGAGGCAATGACGTTTCAGGCGCGAGAACTCGGGGCGGGTCACCAGTTCCGTGGTGCGCGGCCGGGCAAAATCCAGCTGCAGGTCTTCGATGATCCGCCCGGGCCGCGAACTCATGACCAGCAACCGGTCGGCGAGGAACAGCGCTTCATCAATATCGTGAGTGACGAACACGACGGTGGTGCGAATGCGCGACCAGATGTCCAGCAGCAGCTCCTGCATGTTCAACCGCGTCAAGGCATCGAGCGCGCCGAAGGGCTCGTCCATCAGCAACAGGCGCGGACGGTTGATCAGCACGCGGGCAATTTCGACCCGTTGCTGCATGCCGCCCGAGAGTTCGTCCGGCCAGCGATCGGCAAAACCATCGAGGCCGACCAGCGCCAGCATCTCGTCGGCAGCCAAGTGCCGTTGCGCTTTGCCGACACCGCGCATCTTCAGTCCAAAGGCGACGTTGTCGCGCACGGTACGCCACGGGAAAAGCGTGTGTTGCTGGAACACCATGCCACGCTCGGGGAGGGGCCGATGATGTCGGCGCCGTCGACCTGCAAACTGCCTGCACGCGGTTGCAGATGGCCGGCAAGTGCGCCGAGCAAGGTCGATTTGCCGCAACCGGAGGGCCCTAGAATGCACACGAACTGGCCCGGCTCGATTCGGCAATCCAGACGTTGCAGCGCTTCGAATGCAGCACTGCCCTGCCCCAGAC
>JALYPE010000549.1 GCA_030856525.1 Pseudomonadota bacterium
GAACTTGATAGCGTTGCTGATCAGGTTGGACAACACCTGTTTGAAGCGCATCGGGTCGATGAGTACATCGACCGCCGGATTGTCGGGATTGAACTCGAGTTGCAGCCGCAGATTTTTCTGA
Source organism: Pseudomonadota bacterium (assembly GCA_030856525.1). Classification (GTDB taxonomy): domain Bacteria; phylum Pseudomonadota; class Gammaproteobacteria; order Pseudomonadales; family Pseudomonadaceae; genus Aquipseudomonas. The sequence continues at coordinate 122 of JALYPE010000549.1, forward strand.
CGCGCGAGGCCCTCGAAGATCCGCACCACCGAGCCGATGATTTCACCAGGGTTGACTCGCTCCGGACTCAGGCTCAAGCGGCCGGATTCAATGCGGGCAATGTCGAGAATGTCGCCGATCAGTTCGAGCATATCTTTGGCCGAGCGATAGGCGACATCGATGGCCGGGCGGTCTGGATGGTTGTGCCCGATACGTTTGAGCGTCAATTCAAGCATGCCGATGACCGCATTCATCGGGGTGCGGATTTCGTGGCTCATGGTCGCAAGGAACGTGCTTTTGGCCCGATTCGCTTCATCCGCGCGCTCTTTCGCCGAGCGCAGTTCCTCGAACAATTGTCGTCGGTCGCTGATATCGATCCAGCCGCCGATGATGCCTTGCACATCACCACTCGAATCCCGGTATGGGAGGATCCAGTGATAAATCGTCAGCCGACGGCCGCCGATGTGCAGCGGGCGATCGAGGATCAGGGGAGTGCCTTCGTCGACTACACGCTGGTAGTCGGCCTGATATTCCTCGGCTTCGAAAGCGTTGCTCAGGCTACCTTCCATCACGCTCTTGCCGATGATGTCCTCGCGTTTGGCACCGAATGCTTCGAGATAACTGTCGTTGCAGCTCTGCAGCAACCCTTGGTGATCGCGTACATAGATCGGATGGGGTGTGCCGTTGAGGAGCGATCCCATGAATTCCAGTTGGTCATTGAGCGCGCGTTCGGCTGCCTGCCGCTGCTTGATCTGGCGCCGCATGTACGCGTTCCACGCCATGGAAATCAGCAGCAACAGGCTGGCCCCAATCACGATTTGATAAAACAGTCTTTGATAGTTGCGCCAGGTACTCTGCGACGACGCCGAATAACCGCGCCAGCGGCTGTTGATGATGCCGAGCTCTTCAGGCGCGATGCTCAAAAGAGCTTTGTCTATGATCGCCTTTAATTCTTTGGCGTCGCGTCCGGTTGCCATGGAAAAATCCGCCTGCCGGGTACCGAGGGTCGTGGTGATCTGAAGTGGCTGTTCGAACAGTCGCGATGAAATGAAATAGTTGGCGATCACCAGGGAGTTGACCGAGCCTTCGGCCTTGCCCTCGGCCAGCAGCTCGACGGCGCTGAAGGTGTCCGGGGTTTCGATCAGCCGAATTCGCGGGTATTCGCGGCGCAGGTAATCAATCAGCGGATTGCCTTGCGCCACGGTCAGGCGTTTGTCCTGAAGTTGTTCAAGGGTAGTCGGGCTGTCCGCGGATTTGCGCGTCAGCAACACGAAAGAGTTTTGCAGATAAGGGCGGGTGAAATTCAGCGTCTGCTCGCGCTGAGTACTGGGGAGCAGAGCCGCGATCAGGTCGGCCTGCTGATTATTGACCTGTTCGATCATCTCGCCAGTGCTGCGGCTGCGGCGGATGTCGAAGCGCAAGCCGGTGCGCAGCCTGATCAGTTCGAGCAGGTCAGCAGTAACGCCGCGAAAGTTGCCTTCACTGTCGAAAAAGGTCAGCGGTGCGTAGGCCTCATTGACAACCACGCGCACCACAGGATGTTTCGCCAGCCAGCGTTCCTCGGCGTCAGTCAGTTGCAGCTTTTGATCAGTGAGCAGTATGTCGCTGCCGGCACTCCAGCGCCGGGCAATGTCTTCACGCTGGTTGGGAGGGATTGCCAAAAGCATCGCGTTGATGATCGCGAGCAGTTGCGGGTTGTTCTGGTGCACGGCAAAGCTGAAGCCGTGAGCTTCATGCTTACCGAAGTTGGCCATGCGGATGTTGTTGAGATAACCCTTGTTGAGCATGTAATGCGTCGAAATCGTATCGCCAAGGAAGACATCAGCCTGGTCGAATGCGACCGCATTGATCGCGTTCTGAAAGGAGGGATATGAGGTGATGGTCGCTTTTGGGTATAGATCCCGGACCTCCTGCAACGGCAGGTAGTGGTACACCATACTCAATCGAAGGCCGGCGAGCCCGTCGGCCAGTGAACGGGTTTCGCCCTGACGCGTGACCAACACCGGTTGGTCCACCGCGTAGGGTGAGGACAGCACGATGTGGGATTGATGAGCCTCGAAACCATTGGCAGTGCCAAGCAGATCGACTTCACCTTTTTCGAGCGCCTGGATTGCCGCGCCTCGGGACGCGTAACGGCGAACCTTGATTGGCAACCCGGTCGTGGTGCCCAGAATAGCGGCGTAATCGGCGGTAAAGCCTTCGTAGTCCTGACCGCTGACGGTCAGATCGAACGGCGGATAATCCGGCGCCGATGTGCCCAGAATCAACTCCTGCTTACCCTTGATCCACTGTCTTTGCGATGCGTCGAGCCGTACGTCCAGAGCGCTGGTCATCGAGCGGCCGAGCAAGGCATAGGATTCGCTGTCGACCGCGGCGGCGCACAGTGAGGTGCTCAGACTCAAACCTGCCAAGAGGATGATGCAACCGTCTTTGATTCGAGTGAGCATGCTGTTTCTCACACTAATGCATTTCGTTTCGCCATCTCAATCAGTTCAACCAGAGACTGCGCCTTGAGCTTTTGCATAAGTCGTTTTTTATAAGTGCTGACTGTTTTATTGCTGAGAAACATTCCTTTGGCGATTTCCTTGTTGGTGCGACCTTGTGCGAACAGTTGTAACACCATTAATTCCCTATCGTTGACGGACTTGAAGAGCTCCAGCTCGGCAAAGCGAGCATCATCTTTTCTTACAGGATTCAGCGCTTCGCTGGGGAAGTAGTTGTAACCTGACAATACAGCTTTGATGGCGCTGACCAGCTCACTCAGGTCTTCCTGCTTGCACACATAACCCGATGCGCCGGATTGCATGCACCGAATACCGAAAAGAGTCGGACACTGCGCGGTCAGTACGAGAATTTTAAGCGGTGTACCCATGGCGTTGAAACGCGCGAGTACTTCGAGGCCGTCCAGTTTGGGAATGCTGATATCGAGGATCACCAGGTCTGGCACGCATTCACGAACCATTTGCATGGCATCTACGCCATTATCGGTTTCACCAACGACTTTATAACCTTCGTGTTCAAGCAGCATCCGGACTGCAAGCCGGATAACAGGATGGTCGTCGACAATAAAGACGGAGTTCATAATCAATCCCATGGGGTTTGGACAAAGCGCGCACCTTAGCTCAGATGGCTGGAGGGACGCATGGACTCACCCGTCAGAAGCAGCAATATAGGAATAGTCCTACAAACGAAGAAGAAATAGACGACGTATCAAATAGGTTTTTATATGAGGAAGCCCAAGATAGTTGCTATTGGATAAGGGCGATATCGAGAAATTTTATGTGGTTCAGATTTTTGTCAGATAAAAGCTTTCGGTTTGTTTATAAGGTGAAGGTCAATGGTTTTCTGGATCTGGATTGTTTCAATGTTTTAGCAGAGGGTGCCTGGCAGATTGTAATCGGGGTTGAATATTTAATATCCCGAGTCGAGGGTATTAATTGTTCGTGAGTGTTGCCAACTTATTGATCAGAACTTTCACTGGTGCGCGTAGAAGATTTTTGCGTACGCTGCCAGTACTTGCACTGTCAGGCTGATCAGCCCTTGAAAAATGTAAGAGCTGATCAGCCGAGGTCTCACTTGCTCGAACGGCCGGTCATTTCCAAGGCCATTTCACTGGCGTAGCTGTCGGTCATGCCGGCGATGAAATCAATCATGCGCAGGAACGAAGTGTGTAAAGGGCCGTCTGGACGCGGAGCGTTGTTTCCCAACAGATCGAGAATGCGCCGGCTCTTGAAGGATGGCGTGCGCCCATCGTGCTGTTCAAGTGCTGCACCGCAGAAGGCATTGAGGAGGATTTCCAGCGTGGTGTAAGCGCCGATCTCGTGCAGGGTCTTGCGCTTGTCCTGAAAGATTTTTTTGCGCGCCATGTCTTTGGCATTCAGCACGCAACGCTTTGCCGGGCCATGCATGTGCTCAACGAGATCGCCATGCAGCGTACCGGCCAGCAACGCCTCCTGTTGCTCGACAAACGCTCGAGCGGCGGCATTGGTCAGGTGTTCGATCGCCTTGCCACGCAGAATCGCCAGCTTGCGTCGGCGCGAATCCAGCGGGCCGAGCTGGCGATAGGTTTCCGGTAGATCGTCGCCGACCAGATCCAGTAACAGCGACTCGACCTCGGCGTATTCCAGCAGCTCCATTTCGAGGCCGTCTTCGAGGTCGATCAGCGCGTAACAGATGTCATCCGCCGCTTCCATCAGGTACACCAGCGGATGGCGCGCCCAGCGTTGCTCCTCAAGTTGCGGCAGGCCGAGTTTGTGGGCGATCTGCTCCAGCAAGGGCAATTCGCTCTGGTAACAGCCGAACTTGTGTTTTTTGTAACCCAGCGAATCAGCGTGCCTGGCCGTCCACGGGTATTTGAGATACGTCCCCAGGGTGGCGTAAGTCAGGCGGGTGCCGCCATCAAACTGATGATATTCCAGCTGAGTCAGCACGCGAAAGCCTTGGGCGTTGCCCTCGAAGTTGAGGAAGTCCTCGCGTTCGACTTCGCTCATCGCATCCAGCCAGCCACGCCCGGCTGCCTGTTTGAACCAGTGGCGTATGGCGTCTTCGCCGGAATGCCCGAACGGCGGATTGCCGATGTCATGCGCCAGGCAAGCCGATTGCACCACCATGCCCAGGTCGCTCGGTTCGCACCAGTCGGGCAGGGCGCTGCGGATGGTTTCACCGACTCTCATGCCCAGCGACCGGCCGACGCAGCTGACTTCCAGCGAGTGGGTCAGGCGCGTGTGGATGTGGTCGTTGCTGGTGACCGGATGGACTTGGGTCTTGCGCCCGAGACGGCGGAACGCCCCGGAAAAAATGATGCGGTCATGGTCTTTATGGAAAGGACTGCGGCCAAGCTCTTGCGGGCTGTGCAGAGGTTTTCCGAGGCGTTCGCGGGTGAGCAGGGTTTGCCAATCCAAGGCTGATCTCTCCGTCAGGGGACTGATCGCCTAGCTTCCCGTGTCGCGCCGATGCCTGCAAGCGGAACTACAAGCCGGCGGCGTCGATGTCGATGAGCAGCAGGCGCTCGCCGTTGTCAAAAAACTGCCCGGCAGTGAGGCAGTACTGGTTGCTGGTGGCGTCTCGATAGGTATTGGAAAGCGTCAGTCGGCGCTCATCCCAGCCCTCGGCCAGCAGGTGGTAAAAGTAGGGCCGCCAGGACCAGTTGTGGCCCAGATAGCGGTTGTCGCATTCCCAGCCATTGCTGCGCCATTCCAGATTGGGCGTCAGCTGCGTGCCGTGCCGATCACACTGGTAGAAACGCAACAACCAAGGAAACGCATCCAGTTGCGGCAAGGCGCTGAGCGGCGCGCGGGCCTGCGCCCAGTTTTGCAGGATGGACATCAGCTCGGTGAGTTGCTGGCGCATCTGCATCAACCGGCCGCGTTCAGCGATCTTCTGCTGGACATAGCGCTGACGCAATTCTGCAAAACGATCAACGAAAGCGTCAGTGGCGAAGAAGTGCTCTTGCGCCCGGGCGAACAAAAACCCCTGAACGTAGCGCGAACCGCACTCCAGAGCAAAATTGAGTTGCGCGTCGGTCTCTACCCCTTCGGCGATGATCCAGCAGCCGGTTTTTTCCGCCATCAGCGCCAGTGCCTTGACCACATC
>JALYPE010000554.1 GCA_030856525.1 Pseudomonadota bacterium
ACCCCGTATCCCGCACACGGCCGTCAAGGCGGTCGCTGTGCCGCTCGGCAAGACGACTGTCGCACTGGACGACAACGCGCTGCTCGGCGAACTTCCACCGCGGCACCAAACGCACATCGAGGCCAGCGGTGCAGTGCCCCGTTTGAGTCCGCATGCACTGGTGGCTTACCTGGACGAGCTTCAGACCACCCCTGCAGACCTGAAAAACAACCCGCACTACGCCCCTGCGAACCCTGCAAAATATTTGCATCCTCTGGCTGGCAAGACCTACGCCAAGGTCGGCAAGCGCTGGTTCCAGGTCTCTGTCGATGAAGACGGCCAGGTGCAAATTATCGATCCTGAAAACCCCGGAAAAACCGGCCCGCTTCTGGCCAGCGACCCTGACGGTCGCTGGGTGCTCGACTTGCGGATGCGCTTACGGGGAGGCGCGCCTCCAAGTCGCCTCAAAGCCCTGAGAGCAGCGAACGAACTGCGCAAGACTGAGCTGCAGAAGGCACTAAATCAGTTTCAACGGCGCAAGGTCAATGAGGCAGACGAAGGAGGCATTGAAGTCCAAAAGCAAAGCCAGGTCAGCAAGGCCCAGAGCGATTTTCTGGAGGCTACCGACGAGAACCACGACCGGCTTTCAGCTATTTTCATAGAGAAACTGGATGACATGATTGGCGCCTATCAAAAGGCCCTCGACCAATTGAAGGAGTGGCACACCCTGAGCGGAGGTTCCAGCTTCATCAACGACTCGCTGCGCATGCACACCGAGTTACAGAAGTACATTGCGGTATGGTTCAGCGTGAAGAAATTCGACTACCTTCAGAGCACACATCTTCTGCGGTCAGAACCCACCATCAATGCAGCCACCAGAGCCGGCCATGTGAGGCAAGTGCAGGAAGTCACCGACCTGAGCAACGCCATGGTTGAAAAACTGGTCATTTCACACAAGGCGATCGATTCACTGCAGACGCTTGGAAGAACGGGTCTGGAGCAGGCTGTTGCCATCCGCAAGCTGATGCCGGTATTCACCGAATGGGACATCAAAGCCAACGAGATCGGCATCGCGCAAGAACTGTGCATAGCGGAACCGCTGACGGCGCAGTTTCCCGAAGCGCATGACGAAGTGGGCGACTTGCTGGTCCGTGGCGCGAAGGCCGCTCACCGGATTGCGCAGCTAATGAAAAAGCGCCCAGGCGAAGACTCCCCACCCAGACTGATTGAAGAGCTGAGTGAGTTGATCGAAACGGTCGCCGACGTCCAACAGCGAATGGTTGAATTGCCGGAAAGATTCCCGGGATCCTACCACCAGCCTCGCCTCGACCACTTGCGCAGCCGCCTTGACACATTCGCCTTCCATGCCCACTCGCTGCTGTCTTCGGCGCTGGAAGAGGAGCAGCCGGAGCGATCCAAAGAAGCTCCACGGGCGTCGACGTCGCGAGCGTCTCGCCCGGCGGTGAAAGTGCACAAAACCCGGCCACGTCGCCCCGTCAGTGAGGACGTCGCACTGGATAAAGGCGCGCCTATTGGTTTGATCACACTGGATGCACAGCTTCGACCGGCCTCGACGCTGGAAGACAAAGACATCATCAACAACAGCATGAACCTGGTTCTGGACGCCTCGAGCTTTATGAAACGCACATCCAGGGACGCTGAAAAACCCTCGCGCATTCCAGCAGACATGCAGGACATCTTTGACCAACAGGCCGCCAGGCTTGAACAACACGCGAGCAGCGTCGAGCAGATCCTGGCGCGCACCAAAGAGTTTCCCGTCGGCAGTCTCGCCGGGGAGCTGCGCGCAGCAGCACTGAAAATGCGTGACACCGGGAAAAGCGTGCGGGCGAAACTCTACAAAGTGCGCAAGCCCACCCAAAGTGCGCTGCGGTGGATGCTCGACAATGGGCAGATCGAACTGCATCGAGATCAGGGCCGAATCAAGACGAAACAGTTAGGCGATTATTTTCAGGAGTATCAAATCCTCGACAAGACCGACACGCATCAGGCGATATGGGTCGCCCACTTTCATTATGAGCGCATGGACAGCCCGGTGAATTCCCCGACGACAGCCCATTTGAAAGTCTCGGACATCTATCTGAAAACACTCGCGGACACGCTGCAGAAATCATTGACCGACTTTGAACCTGTGGACGGCGTACTGCGCAAGATCGGCGACCCGGATCTGCGCAAGGTGTTTTTCGATTTGGAGCCGCCGGTCAAACCCTGAGCAATGCCGGCGAGTCTCATGCCAGCCACACGCGACGCAAACGCTCCAGTGCCGCGCTGATCGCAGCCTCCGGTACCGCCGCGAACCCCAATACCAGCCCTGCTCGCTGCCCCGGGGTTTGTGGCGAGTCCGGCAACCAGTAGCTGCTCAGCGGATTGATTTCGACATCCACGCTGGCGGCTTTTTCGATCAGCTGCTGCTCTCGTGCCAGTGAGTCGACCGCCACCGTCAGGTGCAGCCCGGCCGCGACAGTCGGCAGGCTGCCGATGCCGGCCGTCTCTTTCGGCCAGCCGCTCAACAGTGTGTCGCGCCGGCTCAGGGCGGCGCGGCGCATGCGGCGGATATGTCGCTGGAAATGCCCGGCCGCCATGAACTCGGCCATCACCGCTTGCGTGCTGACTTCGGAGTGGCGCATGTCCACCGCGCGGCGCTGGGTGAAGGCTTCGACCAATGGTTTAGGCAGCACCAGATAACCAAGGCGCAGCGCCGGAAATGCAACCTTGCCAAAGGTGCCGACGTACAGCACTCGACCCTGACGGTCGAGTGCTGCCAATGGCGCCAGTGGTGCGCCGCTGTAGCGGTATTCGCCGTCGTAGTCGTCTTCGACGATCCAGCCCTGGTTGCGCTCCGCCCACGCCAGCAATTCCAGGCGTCGCGCCAGGCTCATGACCACGCCGGTCGGGTACTGGTGAGACGGCGTGACGTATGCCAGTCGGCAGTCACTCAAGGCATCCAGCCCTGCGCAACTGATGCCATCGCTGTCCACTGCTACGCCGTGCAGGTTGGCCCCGGCCACCGCAAAGGCATGGCCCGCCGCACGGTACCCCGGATTCTCGATCGCCACCCCATCGCCTGGCTCGATCAGCAGCTGTGCACAAAGGCTTATTCCCTGCTGCGCGCCGCTGGTGATCACAATTTGCTCAGCCGAGCACTGCATGCCGCGCGAACTGCGCAAATACGCGGCAATCAGTTCGCGCAAACGTTCATCGCCCGCAGGATCTCCATAGCACAACATCTGCAGATCCGGTTTTCGCCAGAAAGCCGCGTTCAGCTTGGCCCAGACAGCGAAAGGAAACAGATCGAAGGCCGGCACACCCACCCGAAAAGCGCGAGGCGGACCGCTGGGAGGCAGGGCCAAATGGTTATTTTTTACCCGCTCCAGCGACTCATTGTGGATAACTTTACTGGATGAAATTACAGGCACATCAAGCCAATTTGTGGATAAGGTTGTGGGTAACCCTGTTGAAAACCCTGTGGATACTTTTGTGGATAGTTTTTTTGCTGCGGTTGAAGTTTGCGGTAACTGAGCGATATAAGTGCCATCACCCACCCGCCCTTGGATAAAGCCCTCTGCGTAGAGTTGGTCGTAGGCCCGGACAACGCTGTTGCGCGAAATGGAGAGTGCCGCCGCGAGATCACGACTCGCAGGCAGCCGAGTACCGCTGGCCAATCGACCATCCAGCACACGTACGCGCAAGGCTTGATAAAGCTGACGGCTCAACCCCTGACGACGATCCAGTTCGATGCCTGCGGGATTGAAGGACAGGGAAAGCGGCGCATCGGTCACGGCATTGGACCTATGAAAATAGCGGTTAATGGCTCTTACAACAGACCAATAGCCTGCCTAGGATGTGCGCATTCGCCAAGGGAAATCTTCATGTATACGCCAAGCAGTTTCGCTCTCAATGACTTGCCAGAACTGCACCAGCACATGCTCGGCACACGCCTCGCCGTGGTGATCACCCACAGCGAGGAAGGCCTGCAAGCGAGTCATCTGCCGCTTCTGCTAAACCCCGACGCAGGCGCCAACGGCACGCTTTACGGCCACTTCGCCCGGGCCAATCCGCAGTGGAAAGCGTTACAGCAAGGCGCCGAAACACTGGTGATTTTCTCCGGCGCCGACGCGTACATCACGCCGGCGTTTTACCCCGCCAAGGCCGAGCATGGCAAAGTCGTGCCGACCTGGAACTACGTCGCCGCGCACGCATACGGCACAGCACAGGTGTTCACTGAGGCTGACCGCCTGCTCCAGCTCGTCAGTGCCCTTACGGATCGTCACGAATCCGCCCGTGAACAGCCATGGAAAGTCGCTGATGCACCGGCTGATTACATCGATGGCATGCTCAAAGCCATCGTCGGTTTCGCCCTGCCGATTCAGCGCCTGGAAGGCAAGCGCAAACTCAGCCAGAACCGCAGCGCTGCAGATATCGCCGGCGTGCGCGAGGGGCTTGCCGCCAGCTCCGACGCGCTCGATCAGGCCCTCGCCCACCTGATGCGCTAAAAGGATCGAACATGACCGACATCGACATCCGCCAGGTCACCGCCGATGACCACGCCGCCTGGCTGCCGCTGTGGCAAGCCTACCTGCGTTTCTACAACAGCGAATTGCCCGGCGCCGTTACCCAAAGCACCTGGCAGCGTATGCTCGACCCGAGCGAGCCGACTCACGCCGCATTGGCCTGGGCAGATGGCAAGGCGGTGGGCATGGTGCACTTCATCTATCATCGATCGAACTGGAGCATCGAAAACTCCTGCTACCTGCAGGACTTGCTGGTGACGCCTGAAACGCGCGGCACCGGCGTGGGTCGGCAACTGATCGAATACGTTTACGCCACCGCCAAAGAGGACGGTTGCTGCAAAGTCCACTGGCTGACCCACGAAACCAACGCCACGGCGATCCAGCTCTACGAGCGCATCGCCGAACGCCCCGGTTTCATCCAGTTTCGTAAAGGCCTTTAAGGTTCAAGGAGAACACGATGTCGACTTCACTCGCCGACTGGAAAGGCGCCCCGGCGCCGTCGGTAAAAACGATCGAAGGGCGTTTCATTCGCTTGGAAAAACTTGACCCTGTGCGCCATGGCGACGATTTGTGGAACGCCCTGCAAGGTCCGGGCGGCGATCCCAAGCTCTGGGACTATCTGCCTTACGGTCCTTTCCCGGAACGTGGGAGTTTCAACGACTGGCTCAGCAATCACGCGACAAGCAGCGATCCCTACTTCTTCACCGTCATCGACCGGGCCAGCGGCGAAGCGCAAGGCATCCTCAGCCTGATGTCGATCGTGCCGGCCCAAGGCCGCATCGAAATCGGCCACGTGACCTTCGGCGCGCCGATGCAGCGCTCGCCGAAAAGTACCGAGGCGGTTTACCTGCTGGCGAAGGAATCTTTTGCCTTGGGTTATCGGCGCCTGGAGTGGAAGTGCAACAACGGCAACGCTCGCTCAAAATACGCGGCCGAGCGGCTCGGCTTCAGTTTTGAAGGCGTGTTTCGCCAGCACATGGTGGTCAAGGGACAAAACCGTGACACCGCCTGGTATTCGATTCTGGACGCGGAGTGGCCCGTGATTGGCGCAGGGTTCGAACGCTGGTTAAGCGATGAGAACCAGACGAAAACGGGACAGGCTAAAACTCTGGCCGAGTGCCGCGCCTGATCAACTGTTCCCACGTCTCTGGCGTGGGAACACCTGCGCCAGCCCCCAGTGTTGCATTCGCTGCTCGGGGTTTCTCAAGGCAATTGCAGGATGATTCAGGGCTTCGCGACCCAAACCCATGACCTCCGCCGTTTTAGAAATGCAAAATACTGCGTGAATCGATGAATCTGCCCTCAGAAAATGCATTTAGATGCACAGCAGCGCTTTTCGCAGACATCAATCTGTAAAAACCTTCCGCTATACAGGACGCCCCCCGCTTATAACAAAAAGGCCGTTCGCAATGTCCTTCTCGCCCCATCCTCTCGCGCTGACCATCGCTCTTTTGGCGAGCGCTTCGGTCCATGCCAAAACCGTGCAAATCGACAGTGCCACCACAGCTGCGCAAACCCTCGGCGGCAGCGACCTGCTGAAAATTTCGGCACCCGGCAGCATCACCAACAGCGGCAAAACCGTGAGTCTGAAAGACAGCACCAGCGGCGCGGGCGTGGTGATCGATAACGCGGGAAAAATCATTTCCACAGGCGGGCGGGCGATCGACAGCAGTGGCGACCTTACCAAGGCGCGCAATTACAGCCTCTACAACCGCGCGGGCGGGCAAATCCTCGGCGCTAACGATGCGCTGCGCATCGACAGCAATTTTGTCAGCGGCGCGTTGTTGATCGACAACAGCGGGCTGATCCGCTCCAGCACGGGCCAGGGCCTGGACCTTGATGCGTTGCGCAGCGACGGCGCAAGCACCACGATTATCAATCGTGCAGGCGGACTGATTCGCGGCGATGCCAGCGACGGCATGAAGACCGGCGCCAACGCGACCATCACTAACCATGGCGAGATTTCGACCGGGAACTCGCGCAGCGCCGATGACAAGTTTGACGGTATCGACATTGACTCCGCGACCGGCGTGGCTGTGACCAACTACGGGACGATTTCCGGCGGTCGGCATGGCATCACCACCGACCTCGGCGCCACGCTGACAAACTACGGGACCCTCACAGGCCGTAACGGCTCGGGCTTCGGCTCCGACGGCGATGGCACGGTGATCAACCACGGCACCATCACTGGCGCCTATTC
>JALYPE010000076.1 GCA_030856525.1 Pseudomonadota bacterium
CGGCCGTTGAGCAGGCCGGACGCGTTCGATGCGGCGATAGCCATCACTGCCGACCAGCCGCAGGGTATCGACGGCAGGCAGTTCGATGGGCGAGGGCGCAATCGCCAGACGCAGTTCACTGCGCTCGAGCGGGTGCGCGCGTATCGCATCCTTGAGCGTATTTGCCTGTCCGATCTGAACGTTCAGCGCCTGGCGCTCGGCGTCCGGCAGGGCATGCAAAACGCTGGAATAGAAGTCGGTGGCCCCATGCAGCTCCTGACCACGGTCGTCGAATGGCTGATAGGTGCCGTCAGCATTCCGGACGATGACCTTCTGTTGCGGCGCAGTTGCCGGCCCGGTGCTGTCCAGCAAGGCGCCCTCGTAATAGCGCTCGCGAATTTCGATGCGCACAGTGGCTGTCCAGCCCGGCAGGGCTTTGAGGCTATGCAGCGCCAGGGTGTGGCTGTCTGCATTGTTGACACAGTCGAGCTCCAACCCTTCAAAGGCGCGGGCGATGCGCACCTCCTGACTGGCCAGTTGCACCAGTTGCTGCTGCCGTGGCGGCACGTGCCCTTCACTGATCAGCAGGAGTTCGTCACCGTTGGCGGTGCCGAGTAGTTCCCGAGTGACGCTCACCGGCAGGCCGGGGTCGAGTCGGGTAATGGGTTCTGCCAGTGGATCGTCGAGGCGTTCGAGCGTCTGATAGCGCGATTCGAAGATGAGCGCTCGTTGTTCCCAGGCGAACTGCGCCAGTTGTTTTCTGAGGGTCTCGGTACGCCGCTCCACGGTGAACTGTGGCCCACCGAATTCTTCGCCCAGCAGTGTTTTGATTTGCTGTTCTTCCAGCGAATGCACAAGCGTCTTGAGCACATCGTTGTCGCGTAACCGGTCTTGACGAATATCCGTCAGCGGCGCCGTTTCATCCTTCGAGGATTGCCAAAGGATTTCGCCCTGCGTGTCCAGCAGGCGCAAACGTCTGTCGGCGGGCCACTTGCCGTGATCATTGAGCAATTGCAGTTGCACCCGCGGATCGGCCTTGAGGTAAGCCTCGGGCAGGTCACTGTTGAGTTGATCGATGAACTGATTGATGTCCTGATCGATCTTGAAGCGCTTGATGGTGTCGCCCAGCAGCGGCGGAAGCGGCTCCTGATTGACGTGCATTTTGCGCAATGCGTTTTCGTTGTAGCCGCTAACCTGAAGAATCCGTTCACGCTGCACCGGCGTAAACGATTCAACCGAATGGCCAATCCGGCGCAGTACCGTAGGCTTGTCCCATTCCAGCGGCTGTTCGAGTTCGGTGTGCCAGGCGCCATCGCCGTTGTGCCGGACCTGCGGTTGGTAAGCGTCGGCCCTGCTCGGGTGCTCAATCTGGAATTGCTCGGTGAGCGCGTCCTGGCTGACCCGGTAATGCGTGTCTTCGAGGGGCAGCAGGTGCTTGCCCTCGTGCGAGTGCAAGCCTAGTTCGTCGGGTTTGGAATCAGCACCGGGCGTGCCGGTGTATTCGTAGCGCTTGAGGTCCGGTTTCCAGTAGCGCGTCTGCCCATCCGGACGCTTGACCGGCTTGAAACGGTCGATGAACGCGACAATTTCCTGTGGCAACACCTTGCGATATTCACCCATGACAACCGCGCCACCGACCGCAAATGTGCCCAGCTGGATCAATGACTCGACCGTGCCCATCAAGTGCTCGAAGGCTTCGGTGGTTTGGCCCTGTGCCCACTCGACGACCCCTTCGAAGGTTTCGTCGAGCAGTTGATAAGCCATGTAAGCCAGCATCGCTTCGCCCAGCACGGGAACGAACGGCGCGATGATGAACGCCGCCGTCTGAAGGATCGTCGAGGCAATGCTGACTACCGAATCCCAAAATGCCCAGCGGACTTTCTGATCGACGCTGGCGGTCGGTACGGCGATGACCTGCGCATCATTGAGGATCTTGTTGAGTTTCGCCTGGTAAAGGTGATGCCACAAATTGCCGGCGATCGGTGTGTAGCCGGTTTGCAGATTGGGCCGCTCGAGCGGTGTTTCGCGCCAGACAGGCTCTTGGTTACCCGGCACGGGCGGGTGCCAGGTCACTTTGCTCAAACGGTCGTTGAGATTGGCGAAGAAAAAGCCGCGTTGTTCCTGGTTCACAAATCGGCTGAAGAACCGTTGATAGTCTTTCGAGCGCAACTGACGCGTCAGCTCCACGGCCATCTCCAGCGCCGACGCGTATTCCTTGAACGGGTGCTCGGGATCATCAGGCACGTAGGCCACCACACGTGCCGTGTTCTGCGCCTGGTCCAGGTCGGGGGCAAACACGACGATGCCGGTGAGCTGAGCGGACATCATGCTCACACTGTGGCTCAACATCGTGTGCCCATTGAGCCGCATGCCCTGCAGCCCGTCGAGCAGGCCGGCGATCACGTCGGCGCAGGACTCGCTGACGTCGCGGTTCATTCGTGCCCACTGCAGCGCCGCTCGCATGGAGGCTTTATGGCTCTCATCGACGTTGAGCCGCAGGGCCGAGGCGATCATCGGATCGGAAAAACCGAGGCTGTCTTTGAGGTGTTCCGTGTACCGGGCGCCGATATCCAGCGCTCGGCAGAGCGTCGCGAAGGCGGTAATGCTCAGGCTGTTTTTTAGCGCAGGCAGGGTGTCGAACTGGCCGGTGGGCGTTGGCTGGGTAATGAAGCACGAATCGCTTTCGAAAGCGTCTTCTGTGGTTTCCGCTTCTTCAAAGTTATGCAGCGCGGCGTCCAGCATCGAAACGGTCCAGGCGCGCGCGCCGGTCTTTACTGCAAACCAGGGAATCGTCTTCGGTATGTACAGCCGCACAAAGGTGCTGGTGACATCCAGGTCCAGATTAAAATGGCTTTTCAATGCCGCTTTGAGCAACGGTTCGGCGAAAGCTCTGGCGTCCTGCAGGTGTTCCAGCTGTCGATCGATGTCACTTTGCGCATTGATGTGTGCAGCGTTGAGTGTCATCAATTCGCGGTGTTGTGCTTCAGGTGCCTGGAGGAGCCGGGCATCCAGTCGCGGTTGAGCGTCCTTCAACGCCTGCCGCCGGACGGCCGAGGCGTTGCCAACCCAATCGGGAATGGCGTCCTGCAGGTGCTGATAGTGACTGTCCGGATGCTGCGAGCGAAGCGCGGCAACCGGGGTTGCGGCTGGGGGTTTTTCAGGCAAAAGCATGGTGCGAATCCTTGCGTTTAAAGATGCCTGAGCAAATCAGATACCACCGGCCTGAATGCGGTACATATCTATCGCGTGGGGAGGTTCGCGCCTTGGTCGCCGGTTGGGTAAGTGAGGCAGTGCTGAAGATTTTCACCGCGCCACGCGACAAGCCTGCCCGTAACCGGTGGCGACGGTTAAACTGCGCCTTTGCGACGCTATATGTCGCATTGCCGTAAACCCGGCTGAAACCGGGGTTGGCGCTATAAGAAGTTGTCGCTTGGCGGCAAGGCCGGGCTGAAAACTGTCCTTACAATCCCCCCATCGCTCGCCAGTTTCCGGCGAGTGTTCCTCTTCAGGAGACTCCGATGTCCGTTGAGCACGCTGCGGTAGAACGCGCCGATTTCGACCAGGTAATGGTTCCCAACTATGCGCCTGCCGCCTTCATCCCTGTGCGTGGCGCCGGTTCCCGCGTGTGGGACCAGTCTGGCCGCGAGCTGATCGACTTCGCCGGCGGCATCGCCGTCAACGTATTGGGCCATGCGCACCCGGCGCTGGTCGGTGCCTTGACCGAGCAAGCGAACAAGCTGTGGCACGTGTCCAACGTGTTCACCAACGAGCCTGCGCTGCGTCTGGCGCACAAGCTGATCGACGCGACCTTCGCCGAGCGTGCGTTCTTCTGCAACTCCGGCGCCGAAGCCAACGAGGCCGCGTTCAAGCTGGCCCGTCGCGTCGGCTTCGACCGGTTCGGCAGCGAGAAATACGAAATCATCGCCGCGCTCAACAGCTTCCACGGTCGTACCTTGTTCACCGTGAACGTGGGCGGCCAGTCGAAATATTCCGACGGCTTCGGTCCGAAAATCACCGGCATCACCCATGTGCCGTTCAACGATCTGGCGGCGCTGAAAGCGGCCATCTCCGACAAGACCTGCGCCGTTGTGCTTGAGCCGATTCAGGGCGAGAGCGGCGT
>JALYPE010000566.1 GCA_030856525.1 Pseudomonadota bacterium
GAGGCCTGCCCGTGGCTGAATTCATTTTCTGGACTTGCCTGTTGCTGCCCGCGTACGCCTACGTCGGCTACCCATTACTGCTGACCGTGCTGGCGCCGCTGTTTCCAGCGCGGCGCATCACGCCACCGGCGCCAATGAACATCAGTATCGTGATTGCCGCGCACAATGAGGCGCGTCACATCGAACACAAATTGCGCACCCTGCTCGCCCAGGATTATCAGCCCGCCTCGCTGCAAATCATTCTGGCCAGCGACGGTTCCACCGACGACACCGTGGCCTGCGCGCACCGGGTGGTGGATCCGCGCATCACCGTGCTCGACCTGCCGCGTCTAGGCAAGGCCGCCACGCTTAACGCCGGCGCAGCATTGAGCACCGGTGACATTCTGGTGTTCACCGACGCCGACAACCAATGGTCGCGCGACACCCTTGGCCATTTGCTTGCGCCCTTGGCCGACCCTGACGTGGGTGCCTGCGCCGGGCACATGGTGATCCCGGTGACCGGCGGTGGCCTGAGTGTTGGCGACAGCCTCTATCGGCATTACGAAGGCTGGCTGCGCAACGTCGAAAACCGCACCGGCTGCATGGTGTCCGCTGACGGAGCCCTGCTCGCGCTGCGTCGCGAGTTGTTCCAGAACATCCCGGCGGAGGTCAACGACGATTTCTTCATCAGTACCTGCGCGCCCGTTGCGCACAAACAGATCGTCTATGTGCCCGAGGCTCAGGTGATCGACCACGGTGTCGATGAAGCCGACAAGCAATTTCGTCGCCGTCAGCGCGTCACCGTCGGCGGCCTGCAAAGCCTGGCTCAGCGCAGCGAGCTACTCAACCCGATGAAATACGGGCTCTATTCGATTGCATTGATCAGCCACAAGCTGATCCGCCGACTGGCGCCGATCCTGCTCTTGCCGTTGCTGCTGAGCAATTTCTGGCTGTGGCAAGAACACGGCTTTTATCGCCTGAGCCTGATCGCGCAATTGTTCGGCTACACGGTCGCCATCGCCGGCCTGATGGACTCCAGACACCGTTTGCCCAAACCCTTTCGCCTCGCCGCGTTTCTTCTGGTGACCCTCGCCGGGATGAGTATCGGTCTGTGGCAGTTCCTGCGTGGCCAGCGCTATGCGCAATGGAATCCGGAACAGAATCGTTGAAAAAAGGAGCGTGCCATGGCGATCAGACAACTTTTAAAACGCACCAGTGGCTGGCTGTACCTCAACTCGCCGGTTGGACGTAATCAGCTGCACGGCGCCGGAGTGATTCTGATGCTGCACCGGGTGTTGGCCGACGACAACGCCGCCTCCCTGCCCCATCGCAATGAATTGTGTGTCGGGCCGAATGCCTTCGAGCACCTGCTGATCTGGCTGAAACGCCATTTCGACTGCGTGCCGCTGATGGATATTCTGCAACCCGGCACGCTGCGCTCCGAGCGGCCGAAAGTCGCGCTGACCTTCGACGATGGCTGGCGCGACAACGCTCTGAATGCCTTCCCGCTGCTGCAAAAACACCGGGTGCCGGCGAGCATATTTCTTTCCACCGATTTCATCGGCAGCCGGCAGCGGTTCTGGTGGGAAAGCATAGGTGAAACCCTGTGGGGCAGCCATGGCGAGAAGGCCCGGGCGCATATCATCAACCGTTTGAACATGGCCGATCGGCCGGTGCCTGCACAGCTGGGTGAAGGTCATGTGCAGCGCCGCAGCCTGGCGCTTCTGCAGTATCTGCAAACCCTGAAAACCCTTGCCCCGCACGATCTCAGTCGCCTCACCGATGACTGCCCGCGGGAGTCGATGCCGCAAGCGCTGGACTGGCATCAGGTGCGCTCACTGGAAGCTTCCGGCCTGGTGCGATTCGGTCCCCACGGCGCCAGTCACGCGATCCTCACCGGCCTTGATGATCAGCGTCTCGACGAAGAACTGAGGCGCAGCCGCGATGCGCTGTTAAACGGCTGCAATCAGCCGCTGCCGGTCTACTGCTACCCCAACGGTGACAACGACGCGCGTGTACGCCAACACGTGGCGCAACACGACTATGCGTTCGG
>JALYPE010000569.1 GCA_030856525.1 Pseudomonadota bacterium
GGCCAGCTCCATCAACGCTTCGAGCGCGGATTCGTCGAGCTGCTCGGCGTCATCCACCAGCAGATAGACTTCCTGCCCGGTCAGGGCCAGTTGAACCACCTGAGCCAGGATCGGGCCGATCTCTGCCTGAGCGACATTCAAGGCCTGCGCTACCTGGCGCAACACGCCAGCCGCATCACCGGCGCCACGGGCGGAAACCACCACGCTTTGCACCGATTGTTTGTTGGTACTGGCCACCAGCGCCTGACGCAGCAGGGTCTTGCCGCTGCCGTGCGGGCCGGTCACTACCAGCAGCAGCTGGCTGTAGCGAGCCAAATGATGCAGTTGCCCCAGGACCGGCTTGCGCTGGGCCGGGAAGAATTTGAAGCCAGGCACCCGCGGAGCAAAAGGGTCGTGACTCAACTGGAAATGGCCGAGGAAAGCCTCGTCGGCGTGCAAACTAGTCATCGGGATTTTATTAACCTTTAAGCTGAGCCAGAGCGCGGTAATCCGCTTCCAGCGTGGCCTGTAAAACTTCTTTCGGATAATCGTCGGTCACCACCGCTTCGCCCATGTGGCGCAGCAGCACCAGGCGCAAACGACCGTCGATCACTTTCTTGTCAATTGCCATGTGTTCGAGGAAATCGGCTGGCGTCATCTCTTCAGGTGGAACCACGGGCAGGCCGGCACGTTGAAACAGTCGAATGCCACGATCACGCTCCTGCTCGCTGATCCAGCCAAGCCGCGCCGACATTTCCAGCGCCATGACGGTGCCAGCAGCCACCGCCTCACCATGCAGCCACACACCATATCCCATGTGCGTCTCGATGGCGTGCCCAAAGGTGTGGCCCAGATTCAACGTAGCCCGTACCCCGGTTTCCTTCTCGTCGGCACCGACCACTTCCGCCTTGGCCGCGCACGAACGCTCTATCGCGTAGGTCAGGGCAACCTGATCCAGAGCACGCAGGCGATCAACGTTTTCTTCGAGCCAGGTCAGGAATGGCTCATCGCAAATCAAGCCGTACTTGATGACTTCCGCCAGCCCGGCCGACAGTTCGCGGGCAGGCAAGGTGTTGAGTGTGGCGGTATCAATCAGCACAACGTTCGGCTGATAGAACGCGCCAACCATGTTTTTGCCCAGCGGATGATTGATGCCGGTTTTGCCGCCCACCGACGAATCCACCTGCGACAGCAACGTGGTGGGAACCTGAATGAAATCAACACCGCGCTGATAGCAAGCAGCGGCAAAACCCGCCATGTCGCCGATGACGCCGCCACCGAGGGCGATCACTGTGGTACGGCGATCGTGCCGTGCGGTCAGCAAGCCATCGAAGATCAGTTGCAGGGTTTCCCAGGTCTTGAACGATTCGCCATCGGGTAGCACTACGCAAACCACCGAAAACTGCTCAAGGCTGCGGGTCAATCGCTCGAGATACAGCGGCGCTACGGTTTCGTTGGTGATAATCGCCACTTGCCGTCCGCGAATATGCGGGGCCAGCAGCTCAGGCTGATCCAACAAACCTTCGCCAATATGAATCGGGTAGCTGCGCTCGCCTAGATCGACCTTGAGTGTCTGCATGTGTCCCCACAGTGAAGATGGAATCAGGCGTCCTGCCTAAAGAATTTCGAATGTCTAACGGCATCCGCCAGTGAAACGCCGTTTTCAGCCCCCGCCACGAAGTTGAACAGGCATGGCGGGAGGCCGAGGATAGCGCATTTCCCGCTGCGCTTTAACGCGGCGGCAGTTGCTGCAGGCGATCCAGAATATCAAGCACCACCATTCTCGGCGGCCGCTCATCGGTTTCCACCACCAGGTCGGCGATTTCCCGATAAAGCGGGTCGCGAAGCTCCAGCAAATCTCTGAGGGTTTTTGCCGGATCGGCGGTACGCAGTAAAGGCCGGTTACGATCACGGGAGGTGCGACCGACTTGCTGTTCGACTGACGCATGCAGATAAACCACCCGACCACCGGCGTGCAGTGCCCGGCGATTAGCCTCGCGCATGACGGCACCGCCACCGGTCGCCAGAACCACGCCATCACAGGTGCAGAGCTCGGCAATCATCGCCTGCTCACGGTCACGAAAGCCCGGTTCGCCTTCCTTGTCGAAGATCCACGGGATATTGGCGCCCGTGCGCAATTCAATTTCCTTATCGGAATCTTTGAATGGCAGGCGCAGCTCTTTGGCCAGCAACCGGCCGATGGTGCTTTTTCCAGCGCCCATCGGTCCAACAAGAATCAAATTTCGCACAGAATCAATGACTCACAGCAATCGCCTGATTGTTCATGATACGCGGAGTGAGAAATACCAGCAGCTCGGATTTTTTCTCCGAAACCACGTCACGCCGGAAAAGGCGGCCAAGATACGGCACATCACCGAGAAATGGCACCTTATCTACAACCTTGCTCTGAGTATTAGAGAAAACCCCACCGATCACGATGGTTTCGCCGTCATTCACCAAAACCTTGGCGTTGACCTCGTTTTTCTTGATAGGCGGTACATCCTGCACCTTGTTCAGGTAGTCCGGCTCATCCTTGGTGACCTTGACCTCCATGATGATGCGGTTGTCCGGGGTGATTTGCGGCGTCACCTCCAGTGACAGGGACGCTTCCTTGAACGACACCGAGGTGGCGCCACTGGAGCTGGCTTCCTGGTAAGGAATCTCCGTGCCCTTGAGGATTTTCGCGGTTTCCTTGTCGGACGTGACCACCTTGGGTTGCGAGACGATTTCGCCGTTACCGGTTTTCTCCATCGCCGTCAGCTCCAGGTCGAGCAATACGTTGTCGGTGATAAAGGCGATGCCGAGTCCCGAAGTGCTGCCCGAGGTGCCAAGATCCACAAAAGGCGAGTTGGTGCTGGTGCTGCCCGGCGTGCCGATGGTGGTCGACGAGCCGTTGACCCCGGAACCGTTCCAGTTACCCTTTTGTATCGAACCGCCCCAGCGCACGCCCAGACTCTTGTCATAATCGACGTTGGCTTCGACGATGCGCGCTTCGATCATTACCTGGCGTACCGGAATGTCCAGCTGCGCAACGATTCGGCGCAGCTCGTCGAGGCGATCCTGGGTCTGGTAGGCGATGATGTTGTTGGTGCGTTCATCAACGGTGATCGAACCGCGCTCGTCGATCTTGGCTTCGGCGCTGGTCACCGACTGGAACAACTTGGCGATATCGGCTGCCTTGGCGTAGTTGACCTGCAGCAGTTCGCGCCGCAGCGGCGCCAGCTCGGCGATCTGTTTCTGCGATTCCAGCTCCTGACGCTCACGGGCGGCAATTTCTTCCGCCGGGGCCACAAGCAGGACATTGCCAATCATGCGCTTGTCCAGACCCTTGGTTTTCAACACCAGGTCGAGCGCCTGATCCCACGGGACATTCTGCAAGCGCAGCGTAATGCCGCCCTGCACTGTGTCGCTGGCGACCAGATTGAGGTTGGTGAAGTCGGCGATCAACTGCAGCACGGAACGTACGTCAATGTCCTGGAAATTCAGCGAAAGCTTTTCGCCGGTGTAGGCGAACCGTTCAGCATTGCGCTTGTGCAAGTCATCCACCGTCATCGGGCGAATGCTGACGGTCAACTTGTTGTCGGTTTGATAGGTGGAGTAGTCGAAGGCACCGCTGGGCTCGATGGTGATCGTGGCGCGGTCACCGGTGGCGCTGGCGTTGACGAACTGCACCGGGGTCGCGAAATCCTTCACGTCCAGGCGCACCCGCAGCGGCTCGGGCAATTGGGTGCGGGTGAAACCGAGAACGATCTTGCCATCGCGCTCTTGAATATCCGGGGCAATGGACGGGTCGGACAAATCGATGACCACGTTCCCTTCACCCTGGGTGCCGCGCTGGAAATCGACACCACGAATGGCCTTGCCCACCGGTGCGTAGGTTCTGGCGGGGGCGGCGACGGGGGTGGCCGCGCGCGACGCAGTCGGTTTGGCGGCAGCTCGGGTGGCCGTGTTAACGGCACCCCGCCCAACCACCACAAACAGATTATTGCCCTCGACCCGCGAGGTGTACGGGGCCATTTGCGTCAGGTTGATGATCAGCCGCGTACGATCCTTGGCCTCCACCACCGTGGCGCTGCGGGCATTACCGGCACCGAGGTCGCGAGTTTTGTTCGTCAGCTGGCTGACCACGCCGGGCAGATCGAGAGCAATCCGCGCAGGCTGTTCAGTCGTGTAGCCATGGGGTGCCGGAGGGGCTGCATCGAACGACAACTTCAACTCGACGCGATCTCCCGGCAGCGCGGCAACGTCCAGCGCTTTGAGGTTGGCCGCTTGTACCATCGGTGACTGCAACGCTATCCATAGCGAAACCCCGAGGGCGGTGAAAATCCTGTTCATTATTCGGTTTCCACTATGAGTGCTCTTTCAAAGGGATGGTTCGCGGCCGTTCCAGCCAGGCACCTTCGCCATCCGGAACGATTTCTACCACATCGACTTGCGCGCCGCTGATGGCGACGATGCGCCCATCGTTACGACCCAGATAGTCGCCAACTTTCAACCGATGCACACCCCCCGCCCCGCGCAACAACGCAAAGGAGCCCGCGGCATTGGAGATCGTACCGACCATTTCAAACTGCTCGATGTTGAAACCTTCGAGGTACTGCCTGGCCCGATTGGGGTCGGGCTTTACGTTGCGCGAGCCTGCCTTCTGGCCGGCGAGGTCAACCCGCACCTGACGGGAAAACGGGCTTCGCAGGTTGGCGGCACTGTAGGTGAACGTCGGGTTTGACCGGAATACAGGTGTGGGTTCGATCTTGCCCGGGGGGCGCAGGCGCACCTCATTCATATAGGCGTCGAGGTCGTTGAAGTGGCTGTCGCCGTCACAACCGGCGAGGATCAACAGCATGACGGACAGCGTAAAAACTCGCATCGGGCTCATTTTTGCAGCCCCTTGTCGTTGTAGCGATAGGTCTTGGCGAGAATACTCATGCGCAATTTCGAGCCACCTTCGGGATCGGCAGCAGCGATTTCGAAGTCATGCAGCGTGACGATCCGCGGCAACCCGGCGACGCCACTGACAAACGTGGCAAGGTCGTGGTAGGCGCCTGTGACGGTGATCTGGATGGGCAATTCGATGTAAAACTGCTGAGTGACTTCCGGCAGCAATTTGATCTCTTCGAAATCCAGGCCACTGCCCAGGCCAGTGCGAGTGATGTCTTCAAGCAAACCAGGCACTTCGGTATCGCTCGGCAATTGGCGCAACAGCACACCAAATGAATTTTCCATTTCTTTCATTTGCTGGACATACAGCTCCAGATTCGCCGCCATGTGCGCTTTGTTGGCGAATTGCTCTTTGAGGGTCGATTCTTCATCCCGCTTAAGGTCCAGCTGGGTTTCAAGATCGCTGATGGAGAAGTTGTAGCCCAGCGCCAGCACCAGCCCGGCCAGCACAATACCCGCCAGCGCCTTGATGGCGGGCGGCCAGGAGCCCATGTTGTTGGTGTCCAGATCGTTGATGTCGACCTTGCGCAGCCCTTCGAACCATTGGGCCAGGCTCATTGAACAGCCTCCACGTCAGCAGGCTGGGTCTGACGCACCGTCAATTGAAAGACGTTTGCCTGATCCAGTTGCCCGGCGGTGGTCGCCTTGACCTCAGTGAGCGTAGGCGCATCGAACCAGTCGGATGCGTCCAGATTGCGCATCAGGTCAGAGACACGATTGTTCGATTCTGCGGCGCCTGTAACAGACAGGGTTTTGCCATCCATTTTCACCTCGGTGAAATACACGCCGTCCGGCAAGGTGCGCGCCAGCTGATCGAAAATACGTCCGCTGATCGGCCGGTTACCCTGCAGGTCCTGGATGATGCGCATGCGTTCGACCAATTGCTGGCGACGAGCCTTCAGTTCGCTGATCTGCTTGATACGTTCGTCGACCACGGTGATTTGCTTGCCAATGTAATCGTTTCGGGCAACCTGCCGATCGATGGCGTCGCTGATGGCCCTGTCCGCGATCAGTACCGCCCCGACCGCACCCACCAATACACCGGCGAGTGCCAGTAGAAAGCGTTTACGGCGCTCTTCGCGCAGTTCATCGCGCCAGGGTAAAAGGTTGATCCGCGCCATCAGTCGAAACTCCTCAGCGCCAGTCCGCAGGCGATCATCAGTGCCGGAGCATCGCTGGCCAGGGCACCTGCGTTGACTTTGCTGCCAAGTGTCATATCGGCAAATGGATTGGCCACTTGAGTCGGCGTGCCGAGGCGCTGTTCGATCAACCGGTCCAGACCGGGAACGGACGCAGTGCCGCCCGCCAGCAAAATGTGATCGACCGCGTTGTACTGCCCGGATGCAAAAAAGAACTGCAACGAGCGCGACACTTGCTGCACCACCGCGTCACGAAACGGTTGCAACACTTCGCTGACGTAGTCGTCAGGCAAGCCTCCCTGCTTCTTTGCGACGCTTGCTTGCTCGACGGTCAGCCCGTAGCGCCGCTGGATTTCTTCCGTCAGTTGGCGCCCTCCGAACAATTGTTCGCGGGTATAGATGATTCGACCATTGTGCAGCACGCTGAGGGTGGTCATGGTCGCGCCAATATCCACCACGGCGACGGTCAGAAGCGTCTGGGCGGCACCCAGATGACCCGCAAACAAACCGAAGGAACGTTCCAGTGCATAAGCCTCGACATCCACCACGCGGGCCGTCAGCCCGGCGAGCGCAAGCGCAGCTTCGCGGACTTCAACGTTTTCCTTGCGGCAGGCCGCCAGCAGCACGTTGACCCGTTCAGGGTTGCGCGCCGACGGGCCCTGGACTTCAAAGTCGATGGCCACTTCGTCCAGTGGGTAGGGGATGTACTGATCCGCTTCGATCTTCAGCTGGTTTTCCATCTCGTCATCGGAAAGACCCGCATCCATTTCGATGGTCTTGGTGATGACGGCAGAGCCGGCGACCGCCACGGCGACATTTTTGAGATTGGTCTTGGCCTTGAGCAACACGCGAGACAGTGCCTGGCCCACACCTTCGAGCTCGGCGATGTTCTTCTCTACCACGGCACTGGCGGGCAGCGGCTCTACGGCATAGGCCTCGACCCGGTAGCGATCACCGTGGCGACTCAACTCCAGAAGCTTCACCGACGTGGAACTGATGTCGATCCCCAGAAGCGTATTGGCCTTTTTATTGAAGAGTCCTAGCACTACCAATTCCCTATGACTTTCCGTTAGTTACGAACTCTTGACGCCCATTGCGTTCAATCCACCCGTCTTGACAGCAGCGCAAATGACGCTCGCGCCGGAAAAACTGCTTATAATGCCCAGCGATTTTTTCCGCTTATTTTTTCAAGCGCGGGCCGTTCACCTTTTTACCTGAACTCCTGCTGCCACATTCATTTTTTGCCCTGGATATCTCAAAGCCTTGATCCGTCTGCTGAAGTTTTTCGGTTGGTCCATCGTCGCCGTATTCTGCGGACTGCTCCTAGGTCTCAGCGGCGCGTTTCTTTACCTTAGCCCTGGATTGCCGTCGGTGGAGACACTGAGAAGCATCCAGTTGCAGATTCCATTGCGCGTCTACAGCAGCGACGACAAGTTGATTGCAGAATTTGGCGAAATGCGCCGGACTCCGATCCGTTTCGCCGACATTCCTCCCAATTTTATAAATGCGTTACTAAGTGCTGAAGACGATAACTTTGCCAATCACTATGGCGTCGATCCAGGCAGTTTGATGCGTGCGGCGACACAATTGGTAAAAAGCGGACACATTCAGTCGGGCGGTAGCACCATCACCATGCAGGTAGCGAAGAACTTCTTCCTTACCAGCGAGCGCAGCTTCTCGCGCAAGACCACTGAAATCCTCCTGGCGTTGCAGATAGAACGGCAGCTGACCAAGGACGAAATCCTTGAGTTGTATGTCAACAAGATCTATCTGGGCAACCGCGCTTACGGCATTGAAGCGGCGGCGCAGGTGTATTACGGCAAGTCGATTCGTGATGTCAGCCTGGCGCAGATGGCGATGATCGCCGGCCTGCCCAAGGCGCCTTCGCGCTTCAACCCGCTGGCTAATCCGGCACGCAGCAAGGAGCGTCGCGACTGGATTCTGGGGCGCATGTACAAGCTTGGCAAGATCACCGAAGCCGATTACACCACTGCCATCAATGAGCCACTGAACGCCAGCTATCATGTGCCGACACCGGAAGTGAACGCGCCGTACATCGCTGAAATGGCCCGTGCCGAGATGGTGGGGCGCTATGGCAGCGATGCCTACACCGAGGGTTTCCGTGTCACGACCACCGTGCCAAGCAACCTTCAGGAAATGGCCAATACCGCACTCCACGAAGGGCTGATGACCTACGATCAGCGCCACGGTTATCGCGGCCCGGAATCACGCTTGCCCGGCAAGACCCGTGAAGCCTGGGCGGCCGAGCTGACCAAGCAACGCACGATCAGCAGCCTCGAGCCGGCCATCGTGTTGCAGGTAGAGAAGAACGGTCTGCAAGTGTTGACCCGCACCGGCGAGGAACACGTCAGCTGGGACACCATGAAATGGGCGCGCCCGTTCCTCAACACCAACAGCATGGGCCCCAATCCAAAGCAGCCTGCGGATGTCGCACAGGTCGGCGACCTGGTTCGCGTGCAGCGTCAGCCGGATAATTCACTCAAGTTCAGCCAGATCCCGCAGGCGCAAGGGGCGCTGGTTTCGCTTGATCCGCAGAACGGCGCCATCCGTTCGCTGGTGGGTGGTTTCGCCTTCGAGCAAAGTAACTACAACCGTGCATTGCAAGCCAAGCGTCAGCCGGGCTCGAGCTTCAAGCCGTTCGTCTACAGTGCCGCGCTGGACAATGGCTACACCGCCGCCAGCCTGGTGAACGATGCGCCGATCGTGTTCGTCGACGAATACCTCGACAAGGTCTGGCGTCCGAAGAACGACACCAATACCTTCCTGGGTCCGATCCGTCTGCGTGAAGGTCTGTACAAGTCGCGTAACCTGGTGTCCATCCGTCTGCTGCAGGCGCTGGGCGTCGATCGCACCATCGACTACATCAGCAAGTTCGGCTTCAACAAACAGGACTTGCCGCGCAACCTGTCGCTGGCGCTGGGTACCGCAACCCTGACACCGATGGAAATCGCTACAGGTTGGAGCACCTTTGCCAACGGCGGTTATAAAATCACACCGTATATCATCGACAAGATCGACAGTCGCAATGGCGACACCTTGTTCATGGCCAATCCGCCAAGTGTGCCAAAAGGCGATGTTCCACCGGACGGTATTGCCGCGCCGGCTGCTGAGGCCATTACGGTCAACGCGACGACGGACGCCACAGCCGCGCAGCCGGCGGCGACAACGCCAGCCGTCGCCGAGCGCATTGTCGATGGCCGCACCACGTACATCCTCAACAGCATGCTTGAGGACGTGATCAAGCTCGGCACGGGCCGCCGCGCGCTGGCGCTGGGTCGCAGCGACATCGCGGGCAAGACTGGTACGACCAACGAGTCCAAGGACGCCTGGTTCTCCGGCTACAACGCCGATTACGTAACAACGGTGTGGACAGGCTTTGATCAGCCTGAAAGCCTGGGTCGCCGTGAGTTCGGCGGCACCGTGGCACTGCCAATCTGGATGAACTACATGGCTGCGGCTCTCAAGGACAAGCCGCCGCATACGCAAGCAGAGCCGGAGGGCCTGTTGAGCCTGCGGGTGGATCCGGTCAGCGGCCGTGCTGCCACGCCTGGCACACCTGGGGCGTACTTCGAGCTGTTCAAGGCTGAAGACACCCCACCGTCGGCCAGTGAGCTGGGTAACGGCAATGCGCCGGGCAGTCCGCTGCCGGCAGATGAAGCGGCTCCGATCGATTTGTTCTAGGGGAGCAGTGGGAGCCTGTAGGAGCCTGTAGCGATGGAGGCTCAGTCAA
>JALYPE010000589.1 GCA_030856525.1 Pseudomonadota bacterium
AATGTGGGAGTGGGCCTGCTCGCGATGAACGATAATGCGGTCTAACCGGCCGCCAATCGCGCCTTACGAGCCCGCAGCCCCGCCATCAGCGACGGCCCCAACGCCACCAGCGCCGACCCCAACACCACCAGCACCGCCCCGCCATAGCCCAGCGCATTGATCGTCTCGGCGTGTACAAACTCGGGCCACAACCAGGCAGCCACGGCCACCGCCGCAAACGTCACCAGCGGCGTAATCGCCAGCGTCGCACTCACTCGCGAAGCTTCCCAGTGCGCCAACGCTTCGGCAAAAGCGCCATAAGCGATCAGCGTATTCATGCAGCACGCCAGCAACAGCCAGCCTTGCAACGGGCTCAATTGCAGCGCTTCGAGCGGATGCACCCACGGCGTCAGCAACAAGCCGCAGAACAGATAGATCACCATCATGACCTGCAGCGAATTCCACACCGTCAGCAACTGCTTCTGGCCCAGGGCGTAGAACGTCCAGACGGTGGACGCGAGCAACACCAGCAGCACGCCGGCGGTGTAATCCGTCAGGGAGGTCAGCAGTTCGGCGAGGCGCTGATTAAAGAACAACCCGAAGCCAATCAGCAACACCAGCAGCCCAACGCCCTGCCCCACGCTGAAGCGTTCCTTGAACACGAACAGGCTGGCGATCAGCAACATGATCGGGCCCATCTGCACCACCAGTTGCGCGGTGCCGGGGCTCAGCAGGTTCAACCCCATCAGATACAACACGTAATTGCCAACAAGGCCGAGCACGGCCATCAGCACCAGCCAGCCGCCGCGAGGGCCGAGCACTTTGCGACTGGGCAGGCGCCTGGTTGCCGCCAGATAAACGAAAAGGCACAGGCCGGACACCATTAAACGAAACCATGTCACCGTCACCGGGTCCATCACTTGCAGGACTTGCTTGAGCTTGATCGGCAGGATTCCCCACAGCAACGCGGTCAGCAAGGCCAGGAACAGACCGTAAACCCAGCGACCTGATGAAATGTGCATGCGTACCCCGAACCCGTTGCGAGAATCGTCATTCTAGGCGCACAGCATCGCGACACACAGGGACAGTTGGCGACCGGGCGCAGATAAAACTGTGCAGGTCACAAGGGTGAGGTGGCGATGTGCCGTCGATCTGGTACGCGGGCGAGGGAATTCTTTTGTGCATAAGCTCATTTGACCCACCGACAGTAACACCTTCAAGGAGACCGCCATGTATGGCATGCGAGCCCAGGACAATGCACCCGCCACATACTTTCGCAGTGAGCGGATGTGTCGTGTGAACGGAGAGTTGTACTTCTGCACACGGGAGAATACGTTGGAGGGGCCGTACGCAAACGTCGAAGTGGCGGCGCGGGAGATTCAGGCTTACATCGAGCGCATGCAGCAGTTGAGTGCGACTCGGTCGAACGCGGCGCTGCCTTCGTCGGAAAGCCACCCGGAGATGCCGGCGAAGACAGCGATAAAACCAGGAGAAACTGCCGAACCTAGCGCACGGCCTCAAACAACCCGGTAGCGCCCATCCCGCCGCCGACGCACATCGTCACGATGCCGTAACGCAAGTTACGCCGCTGCAGCTCCCGCACCAGATGCCCAACCTGACGCGACCCGGTCATACCGAACGGGTGGCCGATGGAAATCGAGCCGCCGTTGACGTTGTATTTTTCGTTGTCGATCTGCAGCCGGTTGCGGCTGTACAGGCACTGCGAGGCGAACGCTTCGTTGAGCTCCCACAGGTCGATGTCGGTAACTTGCAGTCCTTTCGCCTTGAGCAGTTTTGGCACCGAGAATACCGGGCCGATGCCCATTTCATCAGGCTCGCAACCGGCCACGGTGAAACCACGGAAAAACGCCTTCGGCTTGAGGCCCAGCTCAAGCGCTTTTTCCAGGCTCATCACCAGGGTCATCGACGCGCCATCGGACAGTTGCGATGAATTGCCTGCGGTTACCGAGCCGTCTTCGGCGAACACCGGTTTCAAACCGGCCAGGCTTTCCAGCGTGGTGTCGGGACGATTGCAATCGTCGCGTTCAACGATGCCGTCGAGGATTTGCACCTGGCCGGTGGCCTTGTCCTCCACGCGATACTTCACCGCCATCGGCACGATTTCGTCATCGAACAAACCATCGGCCTGAGCCCGAGCGGTGCGTTGCTGACTTTGCAGCGCATACGCGTCCTGCTCCTCGCGGCTGACGTTATAGCGGCGCGCCACGATTTCGGCCGTCTGCCCCATCGGAAAGTAGATGCCGGGCACTTGCTCTTTCAACAACGGGTTGATCAGATTGTCAGTGTTGACGCTTTTCATGGTCAGGCTGATGGACTCAACGCCGCCGGCGACGATGATGTCGCTGCAACCCGAAGCAATCTGATTGGCGGCGATCGCGATCGCCTGCAGGCCCGACGAACAGAAGCGGTTGAGGGTCATGCCAGCGGTGCCAATGCCCAGCTGAGACAGCACCGCGACGTTGCGACCGATGTTGTAGCCCTGAGCACCCTCGTTGGATCCGGCGCCGACGATGCAATCCTCGACGCTGGCGGGGTCGATGCCGGTGCGCGCCAGCAAGGCGTTGACGCAATGCGCCGCCATGTCGTCCGGACGGGTCATGTTGAATTTGCCGCGAAAGGATTTGGCCAGGCCGGTCCGTACGCTGTCGACGATCACCACTTCACGCATGGCATACCTCAATGTTGTTATCGGTTGGGGGTGACCGAGCATAAGCGCACCCCATTACCGGCCGCGACGATCATTCACTTCGCGTATGCGTGACCATCGCTTCACTTCTTGTGCTTCTTCGCCTCTTTGTCGGATTTCTCGAATGCTTCTTCCAGAGCAAGGTTGATGGTGCGCAACACTTTGACCCGCGCCCAGCGCTTGTCATTGGCTTCCACCAGCGTCCACGGCGAGATTTCGGTGCTGGTGCGATCAACCATGTCGCCGACGGCGGCGCGGTAGGCGTCCCATTTTTCACGGTTGCGCCAGTCGTCTTCAGTGATCTTGAAGCGCTTGAAGGGGATCTCCTTGCGCTCCTCGAACCGGTCCAGTTGCGTTTGCTTGTCGATGGACAGCCAGAACTTGACCACGATCACCCCGGCATCGGAGATCTGCTCTTCGAAATCGTTGATCTCGCTGTAGGCGCGCAACCAGTCGGCAGGGCTGCAAAAACCTTCGATTCGTTCGACCAGTACCCGGCCATACCAGGAGCGGTCGAACACGGTGAATTTCTGCCGCGCCGGCAGGTGTCGCCAGAAGCGCCACATATAGGGATGTGCCCGCTCTTCTTCGGTGGGCGCCGCGATCGGAATGATGCTGTATTGCCGAGGATCGAGCGCTGCTGCAACCCGACGAATCGCCCCGCCCTTGCCCGCCGCGTCATTGCCTTCGAACACCGCGATCAAGGCGTGGCGGCGCATGCGTTTGTCGCGCATCAAGCCGGAAAGTCGCGCCTGTTCGGTCACCAGTTGCTCTTCGTAATCGCTCTTGTCCAGACGCAGGTTCAGGTCGAGGCTGTCGAGCAGATTGACCTGGTCCACTGCGATGCCCACGGGCGCCGCGCTGACTTTTTCCGGATGAATTTTCGGCCGTTTCAAGGCGGCTTGCAGACCGTCAAGCAGGATCTTGCCGACCGCGAGGCTGCGATAACGCGGGTCCATCCCGGCGATGACATGCCAAGGCGCGTAGTCGCGGCTGGTGCGGCGCAGGATGCGCTCGCCGTATTTGACGAATTTGTCGTAAGTCTGCGACTGCTGCCAGTCCAGCGGGCTGATGCGCCAGCTGTGCAACGGATCGTCGGCGAGGGACTTGAGCCGGGCCTTCATCTGCTTCTTCGAGAGATGAAACCAGAACTTGAAGATCAGTGCGCCTTCATCGCAGAGCATCTTTTCCAAACGCTCGGCGCCGTTGATGGCCTGATCCAGGCGCGGGTCCTTGATCTCTCCGTGAACCCGCGCCTGCAGCATCTGGCTGTACCAGTTGCCGAAGAACACCCCCATGCGCCCCTTGGCAGGGAGCATCCGCCAGTAACGCCAGGCCGGTGGGCGCGCCAGCTCTTCGTCGGTTTGCTGATCGAAGGTGCGTACTTCGATCAGGCGCGGGTCCATCCACTCGTTCAGCAGCTTGACCGTTTCGCCCTTGCCCGCGCCCTCGATGCCGTTGATCAAAATGATCACCGGAAAGCGTTTTTGCTGTTGCAGCTCGAACTGCGCATCCAGCAGGGCTTCGCGCAGCGCCGGCACTTCGGCTTCGTAGGTTTCTTTGTCGATGACGTGACCGATTTCAGCAGATTCGAACATGGACGACTCCTTTCCCGGAATGATCAAGATTAGCGGATCAGACCGCTATGCGGGGCAGTAATCCCATTCATATCAACACCCACCCCTATAGCAGCTGCCGAAGGCTGCGTCCGATCGCGCAGCGGTCGCTCTTTCCCGGTTCACATATTTTGATAATGCTGGGTTGCGGGC
>JALYPE010000717.1 GCA_030856525.1 Pseudomonadota bacterium
GCTACACCCCGTGCTACCCGCACCCCGAGTCAAACCCACATCCCTGGGTGTTCAACCATAATAATTCGCTCCACTGGGGCATGACTGTCAGGGATTACCGCATGACGACCAGCACGACTTACAGCGAAACCACGCCTGAGCAACCGACCAACTCTGCCACCCGGGTGGCTACCGCGAGTTTCATCGGCACGGCCATCGAGTTCTACGATTTCTACGTTTACGCCACGGCCGCGGCCTTGGTGATCGGCCCTGTGTTCTTTCCGCAGACGTCCGGCACCGCGCAAATGCTCTCGGCATTCCTCACGTTCGGTATCGCCTTCCTCGCCCGCCCGCTGGGTTCGGCGCTGTTCGGCCATTTCGGTGATCGCATCGGGCGCAAGTCGACGCTGGTCGCCTCGTTGCTATTGATGGGCGTGTGCACGACGCTGATTGGCGTGCTGCCGGGTTATGACAGCATTGGCGCCTGGGCACCGATTCTGCTGTGCGTGTTGCGCTTCGGCCAAGGCTTGGGACTGGGCGGCGAATGGGGCGGCGCGGCATTGCTGGCGACGGAGAACGCGCCCAAAGGCAAGCGTGCCTGGTTTGGCATGTTTCCGCAGCTTGGCCCTTCGATCGGTTTTCTGGCGGCGAACGGGCTGTTTCTGACGCTGGCCATGACGCTGGACGACGAACAGTTTCGCTCGTGGGGCTGGCGGATTCCGTTTCTGCTGAGTGCTGCGCTGGTGATGGTGGGTTTGTACGTGCGCCTCAAATTGCATGAGACGCCGGTGTTTGCCAATGCCATGGCCCGCCAGGAACGGGTAAAAATCCCGTTGGTCGAACTCTGCAGTCAATACTGGGCACCGATGCTGCTCGGCGCCGGCTCGATGGTGGTGTGTTACGCGCTGTTCTACATTTCGACCGTATTCTCGCTGAGTTATGGCGTGTCGACGCTGGGGTATACCCGCGAAACCTTCCTCGCGCTGTTGTGCTTCGCGGTACTGTTCATGGCGGCGGCAACGCCGTTGTCAGCGTTGGCGAGCGATCGCTATGGGCGCAAACCGGTATTGATTATCGGTGGCGTGCTGGCGGTGCTGTCCGGGTTCCTGATGGAACCGTTGCTCACCCAGGGTTCGACCTGGGGCGTGGCGCTGTTCCTGTGCATCGAGTTGTTTTTGATGGGCGTAACGTTCGCGCCGATGGGGGCGCTACTGCCCGAGTTATTTCCGACGCATGTGCGCTACACCGGAGCGTCGGCGGCCTACAACCTTGGCGGAATCGTCGGTGCTTCAGCGGCGCCGTTTTTTGCGCAGAAGCTGGTGGCGATGGGCGGATTGAGTTACGTCGGCGGGTATGTGTCGGGGGCAGCGGTGCTGAGTCTGATTGCGGTGCTGTGTCTGAAAGAGACGCGCGATAGCGATTTGAATCGGGTTGCCTGACAGACCGCCATCGCGGGCAAGCCTTGCTCCCACAGGTCAATGTCGACATGCAATTAGGCGTACGACGCGAACCTGTGGGAGCAAAGCTTGCTCGCGATGCTTTTAAAGCTCTACAACAACAGCCTTGGAAGCACGGGTCGCTTTGGCGCGAGCCGCCTCGATCGACTCATCCCGCGCCAGCGCCACACCCATCCGGCGCTGACCATTGACTTCAGGCTTGCCGAACAGACGCAACGCTGTATCCGGCTCGCTCAGCGCAGCGCCGAGATTGGCGAACGCTGTTTGCGTTGACTGCCCTTCCACCAGAATCACCGCCGAGGCCGAAGGCGCGAACTGGCGGATCAATGGAATCGGCAGACCCAGAATCGCCCGCGCATGCAAAGCGAACTGCGACAAGTCCTGGGAAATCAGCGTGACCAGCCCCGTGTCGTGCGGGCGCGGCGAGACTTCGCTGAACCACACTTGATCACCCTTGATGAACAGCTCGACACCAAACAGGCCACGACCGCCCAAGGCTTCGGTGACGGCTTTGGCGACGCGCTCGGATTCAGCCAGTGCCACCGGGCTCATGGCTTGCGGCTGCCAGGATTCCTGATAGTCGCCCTTCTCCTGACGGTGACCAACCGGTGCGCAGAAGGTCGTGCCACCGACATGGCGCACGGTCAGCAGAGTGATTTCGTAATCGAAATCGATGAAGCCTTCGATGATTACCCGACCTTTACCGGCGCGACCGCCTTCCTGGGCGTAATCCCAAGCGGTTTTCACATCATCGGTGCTGCGCAGCAGGCTCTGGCCTTTGCCCGACGAACTCATCACCGGCTTGACCACGCACGGAAAACCGAGGTCTTCGACGGCTTTGCTGTAGTCCTCGAACGTATCAGCGAAGAAGTACGGCGAGGTCGGCACCCCCAGTTCTTCAGCGGCCAGACGACGGATGCCTTCGCGGTTCATGGTCAACTGCGCGGCGCGCGCGGTCGGGATTACGGTAAAGCCTTCAGCTTCCAGCTCGACCAGGGTCGCAGTGGCGATGGCTTCGATTTCCGGCACGATGAAGTGCGGCTTCTCGGCTTCGATGACCGCACGCAGGGCCGCGCCGTCGAGCATGTTGATCACGTGGCTGCGATGGGCCACCTGCATGGCCGGCGCGTTGGCGTAGCGATCCACGGCAATCACTTCAACGCCCAGGCGTTGTAGCTCGATCACCACTTCCTTGCCCAACTCGCCACAGCCACACATCAATACGCGGGTCGCGGTCGGCGACAATGGAGTTCCGATACGGGTCATCTCAGGTCCTCAAAGAAGCGGAACATCGAGGGTCACGAGCCTGGCACGCGTCCCATGGGGAGAAAGCGCGGCATTTTACATGAACCTGAGGATTTCGCTCAGCCGGTAACGGCCTGTTTACGCAAGCGCCACGCCATGATCAGCCACACAGCCGTGACGCCAGCGAATTTCGAGGCCATGGCAGTCAGGATCACAGCCGGGGTGAAGGCGTCGATCATGCCGAAGAAGATGAAGGTATCGAGCGGGATGCTCAGCGCGGAACTTATCCACAGCCGGTCGTGCAGCGGGCGTTTCGTGATGGTGAATACCAGCCAGTCGATGCACTCCGACACGGCGAATGCCGTCGCGCTGGCCAAGGCGATGGAAGGGTCGGAGGTGACGTAGGAAAGTACCAGCGCCGCGAGCATGGCCACGATCGCGCCATGGCCAAAGCGGGTTTGCACCATGTCGCGGAGGACGAACACCAGCCCGCCCCACGCCGACCAGATGATGTCCAGATGTGGCGCGGTGGAAAAAGCGTAGTTGATCAGCACGACGCTGCTGATGTAGGCGATCAGGAAGAGCATGTTGGTGGGTGATACCTGTCAGTTTGGCGCACAGGGTACTTTATCTGGGGTTGACACATAACCTGTGGCGAGGGGGTTTACCCCCGTTGCGCTGCGAAGCAGTGCCAAAATCTGCGGTCGTATTCAACCTGTCACTCCACGCCTGGCGAATTTACGACTGCTGCGCAGCCGAACGGGGGCAAGCCCCCTCGCCACAAGGGACGCGTCGACCAGGGAAATTC
>JALYPE010000621.1 GCA_030856525.1 Pseudomonadota bacterium
TCGAACCTAGACAAGAAGCTGCGCGAGCAGATGCGGCTCGAATTGAAGCGGCTGCAACGCACGCTCGGCATCACCACGATCTTCGTCACACACGATCAGGAAGAAGCGCTGACCATGTCGGACCGGATTTTCCTGATGAATCAGGGAAAAATCGTACAGAGCGGCGACGCCGAAACCTTGTACACCGCACCAGTGGATGTGTTCGCAGCTGGTTTCATTGGCAATTACAACCTGCTGGATGCCGACAGCGCGACAAAGCTGCTGCGACGGCCGGTCACCGGACGCATCGCCATTCGCCCTGAAGCCATCGAGCTGAGCCTCAACGGCGAACTTGATGCGCAAGTGCGCAGCCACAGCCTGCTGGGCAACGTGATTCGCTATCGAATTGAAGCCCGGGGCGTTGAGCTGGTGGTGGATGTGCTGAATCGCTCGGCCGCAGACCTGCATCCTGATGGTCAGCGTCTGGCGCTTTCCATCGATCCGACTGCGCTGCGTGAGGTAGCCTGATGTTTTTGTTGATGATGAAGAGGGAACCGCACTAATGGCCCTGGCAATTTTTGATCTGGACGAGACCCTGATTCACGGCGACTGCGCCACCCTCTGGAGTGAACAGATGGGCCGCCTGGGCTGGGTCGATCCAGAGTCGTTCATGCGCAAGAACAATGAACTGATGGACGCCTACAGCCATGGCAAGTTGCGCATGGAAGAGTACATGGACTTCAGTCTCGAACCGATGATCGGCAGGACGCCTGAAGAGGTCGATCATCTGGTCGGGCCTTGGGTTGAAGATTTCATCGAGCCGATCATCTTCAGTGACGCAACCAAAACCATCGCCGCCCATCGCAAGGCCGGCGACCGGATCCTGGTGATCTCGGCGTCGGGCACGCACCTGGTGCGGCCGATTGCCGATCGTCTGGGCATCGACGAAATTCTGGCCATCGAACTGGAGGTCACCCACGGGGTGTACAGCGGCAATACGGTGGGAACACTGACTTACCGCGAAGGCAAAATCACGCGTCTGCTGGAATGGCTGGACGCGGAAGAAGAAAACCTGGAGGGCGCGAGTTTTTACTCCGACTCACGCAACGATTTGCCTCTGTTGCTCAAAGTTGATTTCCCACACGTGGTCAACCCGGATCCGACATTGCTCGAACACGCGGAAAAAGCGGGCTGGCCGATTCATATCTGGAAGTAACGCAAAATTCCCCTGTGGGAGCGCGCCTGCTTGCGATTATTTCAGACGACGCGGTTCAGCTGGAAAACTTCGTCATCGTTCTTCGCTAGCAGGCTGGCTCCCACAGGACCGGTGTTGTCAGGTCAGGCTTTCATCGATAACAAGCACCAGCTTGCCGGCCACCGTATTGGTGGCCAGCTCTGTAAATGCCGCTTCCGCATCCTCGATCGCAAATGTCTTCGCCAGCTGCGGGCGCAGGCGCCCCTCTGCAAATAGCGGCCAAACGTGCTGGCCGAGATCGCTGAGCAGATCCGCCTTGAACTGATCATCGCGACTGCGCAAGGTCGAACCCAATAGTTGCACACGCTTGGCCAACACCTGAGCAAGATCGACTTTGGCTTCACGGCCGCCCATCAAGCCAATCAACACCCAACGGCCATCACGCGCCAGCAGCTTGAGGTTGAGTGCGGCATAGTCGCCACCGACCGGATCGAGAATCACATCAAACGGCCCCAGATCGACCAGGCTTTGCAGATCGCCGGTGCGTATTACCCCGCCCTGTGCTCCCAACGCTTCACAGTAAGCCAGACGCTCGGCAGATCCGACGCTGACCCAACAAGGATTGCCGAACGCCTTGCACAGCTGAATGGCTGCTGAACCGATTCCACTTGCTCCGGCGTGCAAGAGAACTTTCTCACCCGGATTCAGCGCGGCCAATTGATACAAATTCAGCCAGACGGTCGCGTACACCTCGGGCAGTGCTGCCGCCTCAGCCAAAGACATTCCGTCGGGTACCGGCAGCACGTGCCGGCCGTCGACAACCACTTCTTCGGCCATCCCGCCCCCGGCCAGCAGGGCGCACACCCGATCCCCGACCTGCCACGAAGAACCTGCGCCGACCTCGCTGACCACGCCGGAACACTCCAGGCCGAGCACCTGACTGGCTCCCGGCGGTGGCGGATAAAGGTCGGCCTTCTGTAACAAATCCGCACGATTGAGGCCCGCTGCCGCCACTCGAATGCGAACTTGTCCTACATCACACGCAGGACTGGGCTCTTGCGCCCATACCACTTGACCTTCCACGCCTTGCAATGCCTTCACAGTGCCTCCATAGTGAGTCTGGACTGAGCCCGTAGCTGTAGCGTCGGGCTTTCTTGCATTATGCGACCGGCCTCAGGGTCAGTACGAAAGCTCGCACAGGCAGTTTTCGTACAGAACCTGACGGTACCGGCGACTTCAAAGACGGCCTAATATGCGTGATCAATTGTCCCCGCGTCGAATCAGCATGAAGCATTTATTGCCCAGCACCGCCCTAGCGCTATTCATTGGTATCGGTCTGCTGCCGATGTCGACCAGTTCGTTTGCAGCCAATAGCTGGGACAAGCTTCAGCCTGCTCGCGATGAAGTGATCGCCAGCCTGAATGTCGTCGAATTGCTCAAGCGTCACCATTACAGCAAGCCGCCGCTCGATGACGCGCGCTCCGTGATCATCTACGACAGCTACCTCAAGCTGCTGGATCCGTCGCGCAGTTACTTCATGGCCAGCGACATTGCCGAATTCGACAAGTGGAAGACCCAGTTCGACGACTTCCTCAAGAGCGGCGACCTCAACGCCGGGTTTACCATCTACAAGCGCTATCTGGACCGCGTCAAAGCGCGTCTGGACTTTGCCCTTGCCGAGCTGAACAAAGGCGTCGACAAGATCGATTTCAACACCAAGGAAACCTTGCTGATTGATCGCAAGGACGCTGCCTGGCTCAAATCCACCGCCGACCTCGACGACCTGTGGCGCAAACGCGTCAAGGACGAAGTCCTGCGGATGAAGATTGCCGGCAAGGACTCCAAGCAGATTCAGGAAACCCTGACCAAGCGCTATAAGAACCAGCTGGCGCGCCTGGACCAGACTCGCCCGGAAGACATCTTCCAGGCGTACATCAATACCTTCGCCATGGCCTACGACCCGCACACCAATTATCTGTCGCCGGATAACGCGGAGAACTTCGACATCAACATGAGCCTGGCCCTCGAGGGAATTGGCGCTGTGTTGCAGAGCGATAACGATCAAGTGAAAGTCGTGCGTCTGGTGCCTGCCGGCCCGGCCGACAAGACGAAACAGGTCGCTCCGGCCGACAAGATCATCGGCGTTGCCCAAGGCAGCAAAGAGATGGTCGATGTGGTTGGCTGGCGTCTGGACGAAGTGGTCAAGCTGATCCGTGGCCCCAAAGGCACCGTGGTGCGCCTGGAAGTCATCCCGGCCAGCAATGCGCCGAACGACCAGACCACCAAAATCGTTCCGATCACTCGCGAAGCGGTGAAACTGGAAGATCAGGCGGTCAAGAAGTCTGTTCTCAACCTCAAGCAGGATGGCAAGGATTACAAACTCGGCGTCATCGAGATTCCGGCTTTCTATCTGGACTTCAAGGCATTCCGTGCCGGCGATCCGGATTACAAGAGCACCACCCGCGACGTCAAGAAACTGCTGACCGAGCTGCAGAAAGAGAAAGTCGACGGCGTGGTCATCGACCTGCGCAACAACGGCGGTGGTTCTCTGCAGGAAGCGACCGAGCTGACCAGTCTGTTCATCGACAAAGGGCCGACCGTGCTCGTGCGTAATGCCGATGGCCGGGTCGACGTGCTGGAAGATGAAAATCCGGGTGCGTTCTACAAAGGCCCGATGGCGCTGCTGGTCAACCGCCTGTCCGCCTCGGCTTCGGAGATTTTCGCCGGTGCCATGCAGGATTATCACCGTGCGCTGATCATTGGCGGCCAGACCTTTGGCAAGGGCACCGTGCAGACCATTCAGCCGCTGAACCATGGCGAACTGAAACTGACCCTGGCCAAGTTCTACCGGGTTTCCGGACAGAGCACCCAGCACCAGGGCGTATTGCCTGATATCGATTACCCGTCGATCATCGACACCAAGGAAATCGGTGAAAGCGCACTGCCGGAAGCCATGCCGTGGGACACCATCCGCGCCGCCATCAAACCGGCAGCGGACCCGTTCAAGCCATACCTGACTCAGCTCAAGTCCGAACATGACGTGCGTACCGCCAAGGACGCGGAGTTTGTGTTCATCCGCGACAAACTGGCGCTGGCGCAGAAACTGATGGCGGAAAAAACCGTCAGCCTCAATGAAGCGGACCGTCGTGCGCAACATGCCGACATCGAAGGCAAGCAACTCGCCATGGAAAATTTGCGCCGCAAGGCCAAGGGCGAAGAGCCACTCAAAGAGCTGAAGAAAGAAGACGAGGATGCGATCGCGGCAGAAGCGGACAAGACCAAGCCGGAAGACGATGCCTACCTGAGCGAGACCGGGCGGATTCTGCTGGACTATCTGAAACTCAACACCGCAGTGGCCAAACACTAAGATGATGGCAAATTAACGCTGACGCTCTACGGAGCGTCATCATACAGTCATCATTCTGTCGTGAAATGAAGGACTGGGCAGCGCTCTGATCGAGAGGGCTGCCCGGTCCTTTTTTTATCGCCAGAGATTGCCATGACCACTACCGAACAGCTGAGTGCATTGAGTTCAATTCTGGCTCAAAGCGGATTACACAGCCTGTTCCAGCCCATCGTCTGCGTGTCCGAACGCAGAATCGTCGGCTACGAAGCACTCAGCCGTGGCCCTTCCAATAGCCCGTTGCATTCGCCGGTCGCGCTCTTCGCGGTGGCTCGTCAGGCTGGTCGCCTCAGTGAACTGGAAATCGCCTGCCGTCAAAGCGCCTGCCGGCAGTTCAACGAGCAACAGCTGCCCGGCAAGCTTTTCCTCAACGTATCTCCGGAATCTTTGCTGGAAACTTCGCATCAACCGGGGCGCACGCTGCAATTGCTGCAGGACTTCGGTATTCCCCCAAGCCAGGTCGTGATCGAGCTGACCGAACAGACACCCACCGACGACTTCCATCTGTTACAAAACGCGCTGCATCACTACCGCGCGATGGGGTTTTCGATTGCGCTGGATGATCTGGGCGCGGGCTATTCGAGCTTGCGCCTGTGGTCGGAATTGCGCCCGGATTACGTGAAAATCGATCGACACTTCATCGATGGCATTCACCAGGACGCGCTCAAGCGTGAGTTCGTCGGCTCGATCCTGCAGATTGCCAAGGCCTCGCGAGCGCTTGTCATCGCTGAAGGCATCGAGCTGCCGGAAGAGCTCGCGGTGTTGACCGAAATGGGCGTTGATCTGGTTCAAGGGTATTTCCTCTGTCGCCCTCAGGAGCAGCCGCCCCGGGACGCGAGAGCCATGCTACCCAAGCCAGACAGCGCGGCTGTGGCGTTAAACGATGAAGTCAGCGATCTCAGTGCGTTGCTCAATGATCAAACCGCAGTCAGCCGCGATACGCCGACCGCGACCGTGCTGGAAGCCTTCCGCCACCAGGCCAACCTGAACTCGCTGGCGGTGCTGGATGACCAAGGCCACCCCTGCGGCATCGTCCATCGCCATTCGCTCTCTGACGTGCTGCTCAAGCCCTTCGCCACCGACCTGTTCGCCCGCAAGCCAATCAGCCGCCTGATGAACGATGACTTTCTCGCCGTCGAATTAAGCCAGTCACTGCAACAAGTCAGCCGATTGATCACCAGCCGCGCCCGTCAGCGCATCGAAGAAGACTTCATCATCACGCTTAACGGCGGCTATCTGGGACTGGGTCGGGTCATCGATGTCCTGAAGCTCATCACCGAACTGAAAATCCAGCAGGCCCGCTACGCCAATCCGCTGACCTTGCTGCCGGGGAACGTGCCGATCCAGCAATGCCTCACGCGAGTGCTGCAGCAGCAACGGGAGTCGATCATCTGTTACGTCGACATCGACAGCTTCAAGCCTTTCAACGACATCTACGGCTACGGCCGTGGTGATGAGGTGCTGCTATGCCTGGCGCAATGTCTGAATGATCGCGTCGATCCGTCTCGCGACTTCGTCGGACATATCGGCGGTGACGATTTTCTGCTGGTGCTCGGGCCGGAAGACTGGCGCAAACGATTGGCTCAGTTGCTGGATGATTTCCAGACGCAGTGCCGGCGTTTCTATCGCAGCGAACACCTTGAGGCAGGTTGCTTCATCGCGCCGAACCGCCAGGGTGTGCGCCAGCAGTTTCCGCTGCTGTCATTGTCGATCGGGGTTGTGCATTTGCATGCCGCGGCGTGCGCTCAACTGGATGCAAGCCTGTTGGCCGAAATGGCGTCGCAAGCCAAGCATCACGCGAAGAATGTGCCGGGCTTCAGCGTGCATGTGATTGATAGCCTGGCGGCGGTAGCCGAGGAGCAGGAAGAACTGCTGCAGGGTCATCGTTGAATCAGCAAAACTCGACGTTCACTCCGGGCCGCGACTCTCCAACGCTTTGAGTTTGACCTCCGCCAACGGATGCCCGGCCTTGGCAGCCATCTGCCAAAACCGCGCGGCCTCAGCGGGATCCGGCGCTTTGCTTGCGGTTCCCGCCAAGCTGATAACACCGACCTGATACGCCGCTTTTGCCTCCCCGGCCAATGCTGCCAGCCGCAGCAAGCGGACACCTTCCTCACGCGCGCCAAGGCCGACGCCGCGGAAAGTCAGGATGTGCCCGTAGAAGCTTTGCGCACCGACATCACCCAGGTTCGCCATACGGGCGAACTGGCCTTCGAGCCAGCTCCAGCCGCGCGGCTGACGCACGAACCATGACCAATGGAACAATCGACGGGCGAGCCAGTACCCGGCATGCGCCTTGAGCCGCAGCATCATTCAGGCTTCTGCCGATTCGGGGTATTCGTATTCGAACACTCGCACCACTTCAGAGGCATGCCAGGATGCCGCCGCGACGCCATCGGACGGCCCGGAAAAACGCCCGAGGC
The DNA here is from genome assembly GCA_030856525.1 of Pseudomonadota bacterium. Classification (GTDB taxonomy): domain Bacteria; phylum Pseudomonadota; class Gammaproteobacteria; order Pseudomonadales; family Pseudomonadaceae; genus Aquipseudomonas. The sequence continues at coordinate 7,001 of JALYPE010000621.1, forward strand.
GCTCGACACATTCGAAAAAACCGGTACGTGGCAGACGACTGGCACCCTGACTGATCACCAGCGAACTGCGCAGTGGCTGCTCAGCCTTGGCATCCAGCGCCGCCAGATGCTCCAGCGCCGCCGTGAGTGTTTGCATCGCCGGCGTCGGTAACTGCAATCGCTCCAACAAGGCGCGGTAGGTCAGAAGATGTCGCTGACGGCGCGCCTGATCCAGTTCACCGAGCAGACCGTCCCAATGTTGACGACTGATGCGTACGCTCACGATTCTTCCCTCCACCCCGGCACCGTCAATTCCCAGGCCAGGCTTCGGCGAATCGCAGCGTCAGGCAGACGCTCGCCACTTTCGATCAAGGCCAGATATGACGGGCTGATGCCTACCGTGCGGGCGAGCGCCTCAATGGCGATGCCCTTCCCTTCGCGCAAAGTGCGTAGTTGATCCAGACCCGGCAGTATCTGGTCCGGTGCGGCCGCACGGCGTACTGACGCATCGTGCGGCGGTCGTTCTGTGATTCCTGCAGCTTTCAGTAG
>JALYPE010000663.1 GCA_030856525.1 Pseudomonadota bacterium
CGCGAGCAAGCCCGCTCCCACATTGGGTCGATGGTGTGCATTGCATCTGTGAACCAACACGCCACTGTTCCCGTGAAGCGCTGTTGCAGGCAAGATGAAGCTCTGCAAGTCAGAACACAGGATGCTGATCGTGACCGAAGCTTTTATTGTCGTTCAAACCGCCGAGCAAGCCGTGGATCGGCTTGCGCTCCTGCACGAACGTGCAGCCACTGCGCTGAATCAGGCGCTCAAACGCTACCTCAAGGATCGCATCGAACCGGACGCCGAACAGCGTGCGATGTTTCGTTATCCTGAATTGCGGCTGACCTACCAATGCCAGGGCGAAGTTCCGCAGACCACTCGCGCTTACGCCAAGGTTCAGTTGCCGGGCACTTACAGCGTCACCGTGACCCACCCGGCGGCCTTCCGCAAATACCTGCTGGAACAACTCGTACCGCTGATGCACGACTTCACCGTGACCGTCGAAGTGGGCGTCAGTCAGCAAAATATTCCGTACCCGTACGTGGTCGAGCAGGGCGATGAGCTGGCGGGTTCCGGTGTCACCGCCGCCGTGCTGGCACGGGTGTTCCCGAGTACCGACCTGTCCGCCGCCACCGATGGCATCGCTGATGGCCTCTACGATTGGGAAAACACCGATCCACTGCCGCTGGCCCTGTTCGATGCGGCGCGAGTGGATTTTTCCCTGCGCCGGTTGGTGCATTACACCGGCAGCGACTGGCGTCATGTGCAGCCGTGGATTCTGCTGACCAACTACCATCGCTACGTCGACCAGTTCATCGTGCATGGACTGGAGCAATTGCGCAGCGACCCGCGATTCGTGCGCATGGTGTTGCCGGGCAACGTGATCATTGAAAAGAGCATGGACCATGGCGAGGCGTCCGCGATCGCTGCCGGCGTGGTCTGGCATCGTTATCAGATGCCGGCCTATCACCTGATCGCCGAAGACGGTCATGGTGTGACGCTGGTCAACATCGGTGTCGGCCCGTCCAACGCCAAAAACATCACCGACCATTTGGCCGTGCTGCGTCCGCACTGCTGGCTGATGATCGGTCACTGCGGCGGCTTGCGTCAGTCTCAGACCATCGGAGATTACGTCCTGGCGCACGCTTACATGCGCCGCGACGGGATTCTTGATCGGGTGGTACCCCCGAACATTCCGATCCCGGCCCTGGCCGAAGTGCAGATGGCCTTGCAGCAAGCAGCGGCGAACGTCACTGGCGAGAAGGGCGACGAGCTGAAAAAACGCCTGCGCACCGGCACCGTGTTGACGTACGACGACCGCAACTGGGAACTGCGCTGGGCGCAGGAACGGCCACTGATCAACCTGTCCCGCGCGGTCGCGGTGGATATGGAAAGCGGCACCATCGCTGCCCAGGGTTATCGTCTGCGGGTGCCTTATGGCACGCTGTTGTGCGTCTCCGATAAACCGTTGCACAGCGAAATCAAGCTGCCCGGTTCGGCCAACGCCTTCTACGAGCGAGCAGTCAGCCAGCACTTGAAAATCGGCATCGAAGCGGTGGACCTGTTGCGCACCGAGCTCAACTCCCTGCACTCGCGCAAACTGCGCAGCTTCGACGAGCCGCCGTTCCGCTGATTCGCGATGGTCATTTGACGGTCAGGGCACTAGCATTGGCAGCCCTGACCGTTAGATGTTCCTGTGCTCATGTCTCGTCCTCAACGTCCCGTTTCGCGCCGCCCTGGTGTGAAGCCATCTCCGGCCTCTTCAGCCCCGCGCCGTGTTGCCAAAGCGCCGCCGGCCGAGCCGAAACTGATTCTGTTCAATAAACCCTTTGATGTGCTGACGCAATTCAGCGACGGCGAAGGGCGGGCGACGCTCAAGGATTACATCGACATTCCGGGGATCTACCCGGCCGGTCGCCTGGACCGTGATAGCGAAGGCCTGCTGCTGCTCACCAACGACGGCCAGCTTCAGGCGCGGATTGCCGACCCCAAACACAAACTGGCGAAAACCTATTGGGTACAGGTGGAAGGCGAGCCGACCGCCGAGCAGTTGCAGCGCCTGCGCGAGGGCGTCGAGCTGAATGACGGCATGACCTTGCCTGCCGAAGCGCGGCAACTGGAAGAGCCCGAGCTATGGCCGCGCAACCCGCCAGTGCGCTTTCGCAAAAGCGTGCCGACGAGCTGGCTGGAGCTGGTGATTCGCGAAGGGCGTAATCGCCAGGTTCGGCGCATGACAGCGGCCGTGGGATTGCCGACCTTGCGTCTGGTGCGGGTCAAAATCGGTGACTGGACAATCGATGGAATCGATCAGGGCCAGTGGAAAGAAGTGCCGGCGCGCTTATAAAG
>JALYPE010000730.1 GCA_030856525.1 Pseudomonadota bacterium
ATGTACGTGGCGTCGGCCATGTCCGGGTCGGTCATGATGGTCGCTGGGTTGGAGTTCACCAGGATGACGCGGTAACCCTCCTCGCGCAGGGCCTTACAGGCCTGGGCGCCGGAGTAATCGAATTCGCAAGCCTGGCCGATCACGATCGGGCCAGCGCCGAGAATCAGGATGCTTTTTATGTCTGTACGTTTTGGCATGGGTTTGTCACTCAAATCCGCAGGTCAGTCGGCAAGCCGTCTTGTTCAATCTGTGAAACCTCGAGGGGGCCACCGGTTATCGGGACCGCCCTCAAGCGTTGCTGCATCAAGGCCAACGATCAGCGTCGTTTGGCCATCTCGTTGATGAAGCGATCGAACAATGGCGCTACGTCGTTCGGGCCAGGGCTGGCTTCCGGGTGACCCTGGAAGCTGAAGGCGCTCTTGTCAGTACGTTCGATGCCTTGCAGGGTGCCGTCGAACAGCGACTTGTGAATCGCTCGCACGTTGGCTGGCAAGGTCGCTTCGTCTACCGCAAAACCGTGGTTCTGGCTGGTGATCATCACCACGCCGCTGTCCAGATCCTGAACCGGGTGGTTGGCACCGTGGTGGCCGTGGCCCATTTTCACAGTCTTGGCGCCGGAGGCCAGGGCCAGCAGTTGGTGGCCGAGGCAGATGCCGAACACCGGAATCTCGGTTTCCAGCACGTCCTTGATCGCCTGGATGGCGTAGTCGCAAGGCTCCGGGTCGCCCGGACCGTTGGACAGGAATACGCCGTCCGGGTTGAGTGCCAACACGTCAGCGGCTGGCGTTTGCGCCGGCACTACAGTTACGCGGCAACCGCGCTCGACCAGCATGCGCAAGATGTTCAGCTTCACGCCGTAGTCAAAGGCAACTACGTGGTAAGGCAGTTCGGAGGCTTCGATCGTCGCGTGGCTGTCGGTCTTCAAATCCCAGACAGTCGAGCGCCATTCGTAGGTTTCCTTGGTGCTGACGACTTTCGCCAGATCCATGCCTTTCAGGCCAGGGAACCCCTGAGCGGCGGCAATGGCGGCTTCTTCGGAAATGTTGTCACCGGCCATGATGCAGCCGTTCTGTGCGCCCTTTTCACGCAGGATGCGGGTCAGGCGGCGGGTATCGATACCGGCGATTGCCACAACATTGTTGGCTTTCAGGTAATCGGACAGGGACATCGTGTTACGCCAGTTGCTCGCAACCAATGGGAGGTCGCGGATCACCAGGCCTGCAGACCATACGCGGTCGGACTCGGCATCTTCCGGTGTAGTACCGGTGTTGCCGATGTGCGGGTACGTCAGGGTTACGATCTGTTGGGCGTAGGAAGGATCGGTAAGAATTTCCTGATAGCCGGTCATGGCGGTATTGAACACCACCTCACCAACGGTTTGACCGTCGGCTCCAATTGCTTCGCCGCGGAAAATGCTGCCATCAGCAAGGGCGAGTATGGCTGGCTTAGTCAAGAAGACCTCCCGTAAATAAAGCCTGAAAGGGCGATCGCAGGTGTAAAAAAGCGGAGTGACGTATGGACACGTCACCCCGCTCATTCACTGAATTATTCTGCGCGCTTTTAGTGAACACACTAAAGCTGTAGCTTACAGAAAAACGCTTTTTTGGTCTACCGCCAATGAGCCTTAAAGACTGCAGGATGCGACAGGCCGTCGCTTGGGGGAGTAAACCGGGCCCAAAACCTGAGTTTGAACCCGGTTTCAGGCGTATCTCAACGCAGGTCAAGCACGTCTTGCATGTCGTACAGGCCAGGCTCACGCCCATCCAGCCACAAGGCTGCACGGACCGCACCCTTGGCAAATGTCATCCGGCTCGATGCCTTATGAGTGATTTCCAGGCGCTCACCTTCGCAGGCAAACAGCACCGTATGGTCGCCGACCACATCTCCGCCGCGCACGGTGGCAAATCCGATGGTTTCCCTCTCGCGCGCGCCGGTGTGACCTTCTCGACCGTAGACCGCCACTTTGTGCAGATCGCGATCCAGCGCAGTGGCGATCACTTCGCCCATGCGCAGCGCTGTCCCTGACGGCGCGTCGATCTTGTGCCGGTGATGCGCTTCGATGAT
>JALYPE010000738.1 GCA_030856525.1 Pseudomonadota bacterium
GCTCTCCACCGGTACGGATGCACAAATCCGGCAACGGCAGATCGCCGGTTGCCAGACAGGTCTGCAGCAGCTCCGGGGTGATGTCTTCCGGACGCAGATGCCCGGCCTGAACTTCCCGCGCTAGGCGCTGGGCGGCCTGCGCGATGTCCCACTGGCCACCGTAGTTGGCGGCGATTTGCAGGACAAAGCGATTGGAGCCCGCCGTCATGGCCTCGGCCTCGCGCATCGCGACCTGCAGCTCCGGATGGAAGCGCGAGCGGTCGCCAATGATGCGCAGGCTGATGTTGTTGTCGTTGAGGCGCTTGGCCTCGCGACGCAACGCCTTGAAAAACAGGTCCATCAAGGCACTGACTTCATCAGCCGGACGCTGCCAGTTCTCGCTGGAGAAGGCAAACAGGGTCAACACTTCGACCTTGGCCTCGGCACACACCTCGATCACGGCACGAACGGCATCCACACCCGCTTTATGCCCGGCGACACCCGGCATAAAGCGTTTTTTCGCCCAGCGATTGTTACCATCCATGATGATCGCGACGTGGCGCGGCACCGCGGACGGCGCAGCCTGCTTGGTCTTTTCCATGTAAACGCGACCCTTATACGGCCATCAGGTCCGCTTCTTTTTGCTTGGTCGCCGCGTCGATGTCGGCCTCAGCCTTATCGGTGAGCTTCTGGATATCGGCAGCAGCACGACGCTCTTCGTCTTCGCTGATTTCCTTGTCCTTGACCAGTTTCTTCAGTTCACCCAAAGCATCGCGACGAATGTTGCGCACGGCAACCCGGGCGTCTTCGGCGGCACTGCGAGCCTGCTTGGTGAAGCCCTTGCGGGTTTCTTCGGTCAGGGCAGGCATGGAGATCAGCAGCAACTCACCCAGGTTGGTCGGGTTGAGGTTCAAACCAGCGCTCTGGATCGCCTTGTCGACGGCAGCCAGCATGTTGCGCTCGAACGCCACGACCTGAAGGGTGCGGGAGTCTTTTACGGTGACGTTGGCAACGCCGCTCAGCGGGGTGTCCGCGCCGTAGTAAGGCACCATTACGCTGCCCAGAATGCTCGGGTGAGCCTTGCCGGTACGAATCTGGCCAAACGCGTGGGACAGCGAGTCCAGGGATTTTTGCATGCGCTCTTGAGCGTCTTTCTTAATGTCGTTGATCATTGTTGGCCTTCCTCGATCAGGGTCCCTTCAGCGCCGCCATGTACGATGTTCAGCAGGGCGCCGGGCTTGTTCATGTTAAATACGCGCAATGGCATCTTGTGGTCGCGGCACAGGCAAATGGCCGTGAGATCCATCACGCCCAGCTTGCGATCCAGCACTTCATCATAAGTCAGATGATCGAACTTCTCGGCATGCGGGTCTTTGAATGGGTCAGCGGTGTAGACGCCATCGACCTTGGTCGCCTTAAGCACGACATCGGCGTCGATTTCGATTGCACGCAGGCAGGCTGCCGAATCCGTAGTAAAGAACGGATTACCGGTACCGGCTGCGAAAATCACGACTTCCTTGGCGTTCAGATGGCGCATGGCTTTGCGACGATCGTAATGATCAGTCACGCCAACCATGGAAATGGCCGACATCACGATGGCCGAGATATTGGCACGTTCCAGCGCATCGCGCATGGCCAGGGCGTTCATCACAGTGGCCAGCATGCCCATGTGATCCCCGGTCACCCGATCCATGCCGGCTGCGCTCAGCGCGGCACCGCGGAACAGGTTGCCGCCGCCAATCACCAGACCCACCTGAACGCCGATGCCGACCAGTTGGCCAACTTCCAGCGCCATGCGATCCAGGACTTTCGGGTCAATCCCGAACTCTTCCGAGCCCATCAGGGCCTCGCCGCTAAGCTTGAGTAGAATGCGTTTATAGCGAGCCTGATAACCACTGCCCTGCTGAGCCATTGCGAATCTCTCCTGCGGCGTATTTTAAAAATTCTTTGCGAGCTGTTTACAGCTGGCGTTCACTCTAGCTTGGCGCTGCTTCAGCGCCATCGGAACATGGCTTTGTAAGCCAGATCCTCAAGGAAACCAATACAAAATTGGTACCCCATTTGAAAAGAGGCTGCGCGCGTTAGCGGGCAGCCTCTTCAGAGCGACAGTTGAAAACTGTCTTATTGCTTGGCGGCAGCCAGCTGGGCAGCAACTTCTTCAGCGAAGTTGTCGACCGGCTTCTCGATGCCTTCGCCTACTTTGAAGTAGGTGAAAGAAACGATTTCAGCACCGGCTTTCTTGGCGAGTTCGCCGACCTTGATTTCAGGATTCTTGACGAACGCCTGTTCAACCAGGCTCGCTTCAGCCAGGAACTTGCTGATACGGCCTTTGACCATGTTTTCAACGATGTTCTCTGGCTTGCCAGCGATCTTGTCAGCGTTGAGGGTCAGGAATACGCCTTTCTCGCGCTCTACTGCTTCAGCGGAAACTTCCGATGGCAGCAGGAATTCCGGGTTGGTAGCCGCTACGTGCATAGCGATGTCTTTGGCCAGCTCAACGTCGCCGCCCTTCAGAACAACCGCAACACCGATCTTGTTGCCGTGCAGGTAACCACCAACAACATCGCCTTCTACGCGAGCCAGGCGACGGATGTTGACGTTTTCGCCAACCTTGCCGACCAGTACAAGGCGATCAGCTTCTTGAGCTTCGATCAGCGGAGCGACGTCAGTCAGCTTGTCAGCGAAGGCTTTTTCTACGCTGGAAGCGACGAATGCCTTAAAGTCGTCCTGCAGAGCCAGGAAGTCGGTCTGCGAATTCACTTCCAGCAGAACGGCGGATTTACCGTCTTCTTTAAGAGCGATTGCGCCTTCAGCAGCAACGTTGCCTGCTTTCTTGGCAGCCTTGATGGCGCCCGAAGCACGCATGTCATCAATGGCTTTTTCGATGTTGCCGCCAGCCTTGGTCAAGGCCTTTTTGCAATCCATCATGCCTTCGCCAGTACGCTCGCGCAGTTCTTTGACCAACGCTGCAGTAATCTCTGCCATTTCAAAATCCTCTTGGATAGGTTTTCAACCATTCCACCCGATCGATCGGGCGATCAATTCTTCCCCAACCACCCTTGTTAGCAGCTGCAAGTTACAAATGCTGTAATTGCGCCACCGGACAAATGGTTTTCGAGGTGGCAAAAAGGGGGCCAAGCCCCCTTTTTGCTTACTGAGTCAACGCCAGGGCGTCAATTACTCAGCTGCAGCTGCCGGAGCTTCTTCAACGAACTGCTCGGTGCCGCCAGCAACGTGGTTGCGACCGCGGATGACTGCGTCAGCCATCGAACCCATGTACAACTGGATAGCGCGGATTGCGTCATCGTTGCCTGGGATGATGTAGTCAACGCCTTCCGGGCTGCTGTTGGTATCGACTACGCCGATAACCGGGATGCCCAGCTTGTTGGCTTCGGTGATCGCGATGCGCTCGTGATCAACGTCGATAACGAACAAAGCGTCTGGCAGACCGCCCATGTCCTTGATACCACCCAGGGAACGATCGAGCTTCTCAAGATCGCGAGTGCGCATCAGCGCTTCTTTCTTGGTCAGCTTGGCGAAAGTACCGTCTTCGGCTTGCACTTCAAGGTCACGCAGACGCTTGATGGAAGCACGGATGGTTTTGAAGTTGGTCAGCATGCCGCCCAACCAGCGGTGATCGACGTACGGCGAACCGCAACGTGCTGCTTCTTCAGCAACGATCTTGCCAGCGGAACGCTTGGTGCCGACGAACAGAATCTTGTTTTTGCCCTGGGCCAGACGCTCTACGAAAGTCAGAGCTTCGTTGAACATTGGCAGGGTTTTTTCAAGGTTGATAATGTGGATCTTGTTACGCGCGCCGAAAATGTACTTGCCCATTTTCGGGTTCCAGTAACGGGTCTGGTGACCGAAGTGCACACCGGCCTTCAGCATATCGCGCATGTTGACTTGGGACATGATAGTTCCTTAATAAGTCGGGTTTGGCCTCCACGTATCCCAATGACCAACCAGCAGCATCAGCTGAAGGCACCCAGGTCATCGTGTCGACACGTGTGTGGATTTAAGCCTTCCGAGGTATCCCCGGAAAGCGGCGCATTTTATATCACAGGGCTGTAAAAAACGGAACCCGGATTCTCGATTCCCGATGCGCGTGTTCGCAGGCGCCCTTGGAATCGCTCAAGAATGCGCCTATCTATAAGAAGAAGCGACGTACAGAGGCTCAGATTTGCCCTTATCGTCTGTTAGAATCGCGTTTTTCCGGGCGGCGAGGATCAATCGCACTTTGCCCGTTTCGTTTCAGCAAGCGCCCTCGAGCGCAGAGAGAGCCTGTATGACCGTCACCCTCAAAACCCCGGAGGACATCGCAAAAATGCGTGTCGCCGGCAAACTGGCCGCCGATGTGCTGGAAATGATTGCCGAACATGTCAAACCCGGTGTCACCACCGAAGAGCTCGACCGCATCTGCCATGACTACATTGTCAACGAGCAGAAAGCCATCCCTGCCCCGCTCAACTACAAGGGCTACCCGAAGTCGATCTGCACCTCGATCAATCACGTGGTTTGCCACGGCATTCCCAACGAGAAGCCGTTGAAAGATGGCGACACGCTGAACATTGATGTCACCGTAATCAAGGACGGTTACCACGGTGACACCAGCCGCATGTTCCACGTCGGCACGGTTCCGGTCTGGGCCGAGCGCCTGTCGCAGGTCACACAGGAATGCATGTACAAGGCGATCGAACTGGTCAAACCCGGCTGCCGCTTGGGCGATATCGGCGAAGTGATCCAGAAGCACGCTGAAAAGAACGGCTTTTCGGTGGTCCGCGAATTCTGCGGCCACGGCATCGGCAAGGTGTTCCACGAAGAGCCGCAGATCCTGCACTACGGCCGCGCGGGTACCGGCATGGAACTGCAAGCCGGCATGACCTTCACCATCGAGCCGATGATCAACCAGGGCAAGGCCGACACCAAGGTATTGGGCGACGGCTGGACCGCGATTACCAAGGACCGCAAACTGTCGGCACAGTGGGAACACACCCTGCTGGTCACCGAAACCGGTTACGAGATCTTCACTTTGCGGGCCGACGACACCATTGCGCGCATCTCGGCCTGATTCAGTTTCACTGCTCCCAGCCTTACAGACAGGAAAGCCAATCAATGCCGCAGGTGGATCCCGAACTCTTCGACCGTGGCCAGTTTCAGGCTGAACTGGCCCTGAAGGCCAGCCCGATCGCGGCCTTCAAGAAAGCGATCCGCCAGGCCCGCGAGGTGCTCGACGGGCGCTTTCGCAGCGGCCGGGATATTCGGCGGCTGATCGAGGATCGCGCCTGGTTCGTCGACAACATCCTGCAAAAGGCCTGGGAGCAGTTCGACTGGAGCGAGGACGCCGACATCGCGCTGGTCGCGGTCGGTGGCTACGGTCGCGGCGAGTTGCACCCTTATTCCGATATCGACCTGCTGATCCTGCTGGACAGCGCCGACCACGAGATTTTTCGTGACTCCATCGAGCGTTTTCTGACGCTGTTGTGGGACATCGGCCTGGAAGTCGGTCAGAGCGTTCGCTCGGTGGACGAATGTGCGATTGAAGCCCGCGCCGACCTGACGGTGATCACCAACCTGATGGAAAGCCGCACGATTGCCGGGCCCGAGCGTTTGCGCCAGCGCATGCTGGATGTCACCAGCACTGCGCAGATGTGGCCGAGCAAGGAATTCTTTCTGGCCAAACGCGCCGAGCAGAAGGCCCGTCACCACAAGTACAACGACACTGAATACAACCTGGAACCGAACGTCAAAGGCTCGCCTGGCGGACTTCGGGATATTCAGACGATTCTGTGGGTGGCACGTCGCCAATACGGCACCCTGAACTTGCGGGCACTGGCTGGCGAAGGTTTTCTGGTCGAGAGCGAAAACGCTCTGCTCGCCTCGTCCCAGGAATTTCTGTGGAAGGTGCGTTACGCCCTGCACATG
>JALYPE010000743.1 GCA_030856525.1 Pseudomonadota bacterium
CGACTGCGTGCGCCAGGGCTTTTTTCCGGATGCCGTCCTTGGACGCAACACACATTCAGTAGCCTCTGGCGAAGGCTCCGGCCGAGATGGGACGCAGGCTACGCCAGCTGCTACGAAATAGCGTTTAAACCAGAGTCAGTGGTTGCTGCGGAGCATTTCCTTCGGCACGTACTTGCCTATTTCGAATTTGCCGATTGCCGCACGGTGCACTTCGTCCGGGCCATCGGCCAGACGCAGCGTGCGCTGCATTGCATACATGTAAGCCAGCGGGAAGTCGTTGGAGACCCCTGCCCCGCCATGAATCTGGATCGCACGGTCGATCACCCGCAGGGCCACGTTCGGTGCGACCACTTTGATCTGCGCGATCTCACTCTTGGCGATCTTGTTGCCGACGGTGTCCATCATGTAAGCCGCTTTCAACGTCAGCAGGCGTGCCATGTCGATCTCCATCCGAGAGTCGGCAATCTTGTCGATGTTGCCACCGAGGCGCGCCAACGGTTTGCCAAAAGCCGTCCGGTTGACCGAGCGTTTGCACATCAGCTCCAGCGCACGCTCCGCCATGCCGATCGAGCGCATGCAATGGTGAATCCGCCCTGGCCCAAGGCGACCCTGAGCGATTTCGAAGCCGCGCCCTTCACCCAGCAGGACGTTTTCGTACGGCACGCGGACGTTTTCGAACAACACTTCAGCATGACCGTGAGGCGCATCGTCGTAACCGAATACCGGCAGCGGACGGACAATCTTCACGCCGGGCGTATCCACCGGCACCAGGATCATCGAGTGCTGCGCGTGACGCGGCGCGTCGGGATTGCTCAGGCCCATGAAAATCATGATCTTGCAGCGCGGATCGCAAGCGCCCGACGTCCACCATTTTTTGCCGTTGATGACCCACTCATCGCCATCACGCACGGCACGAGCGGCCATGTTGGTAGCGTCCGATGACGCCACGTCCGGTTCAGTCATGGCGAATGCCGAGCGAATTTCGCCACGCAGCAGCGGCTCGAGCCAGCGTTGTTTCTGCTCTTGGTTGGCATAGCGCACCAACACTTCCATGTTGCCGGTATCCGGTGCCGAGCAGTTGAACGGCTCAGGCCCGAGCAGCGAGCGGCCCATGATCTCCGCCAGTGGCGCGTATTCAAGGTTGGTCAGGCCGGCGCCGAGTTCCGACTCAGGCAGAAACAAATTCCACAGCCCTTCAGCCTTGGCCTTGAGTTTGAGCTCCTCCATGATTGCGGTCGGCTGCCAGCGATCGCCCTCGGCAACCTGGCGTTCGAACACGCTTTCGGCGGGATAAACGTAGGTGTCCATGAACGCGGTCACGCGCTCACGCAGTTCTTGCACCTTGGGCGAATAAGCGAAATCCATGGGCAGCTCTACCTTTCAAAGTGAGGTTTCAGAGAAGTTGTTCAGATCATGCAATCGATGCTAGAGCAGCTACGAAAATTTACCTAGCCTATTCTCGGCGTGTATTAACATTCATCACCGATATATGATCGGCTGATCGAGACCCAACAATAAGAGTGCCGCGCAATGAATCTGAGCAAGGTCGACCTCAACCTTTTCATCGTCTTCGACGCGATCTACACCGAAGCCAACCTGACCCGCGCGGGGCAGATTGTCGGCATCACTCAACCGGCAGTCTCGAACGCCCTGGCCCGCCTGCGCGAAACGTTCAACGATCCATTGTTCGTGCGCACGGCCCAGGGCATGGTGCCGACACCGATGGCGCAGAACATCATCGGCCCGGTGCGTAACGCACTGTCGCTGCTGCGGGTTTCCGTGCAGGAAAGCCGCATTTTCAACCCGCTGCAGGCGGTCAAGACCTATCGCATCAGCATGACCGATCTGACCGAAGCGGTGATCCTGCCGCCGCTGTTCCAGCGCCTGCGGCGCCTGGCGCCGACGGTGATCATCGAAAGTTTTCTGTCCAAGCGCCGCGAAACCACCAAGGAACTGGCCGCCGGTCGTCTCGACTTCGCGGTGGACGCACCCCTCAACACCGACCCACAAGTGCGCCACGTCAAGCTGATGGAAGACCGCTACGTGTGCGCCATGCGCAAGGGCCATCCGTTGGCTGGCAAAGAGAAATTGACGCTGGATGATTATCTGGCGCTGACCCACATCCATATTTCCAGTCGCCGCAGCGGTCTCGGTCATGTTGATTTGGCGTTGGGCAAAATGGGCATTCAACGCAAGATTGCCCTGCGCTCGCAGCATTACCTGATGGCTTCACAAGTGTTGCAGCAGACCGACATGGTCATGACCGTGCCGGAGCGTTTCGCCCGGCGCAACGATCTGCACGCCTTCAGCCTGCCCGTGAATGACGTGCCGCCGGTGGAAACCCACCTTTACTGGCACGAAAGCACCGATCAGGACCCGGCCAACCGCTGGATGCGCGAGCAGATGATCGAGC
>JALYPE010000745.1 GCA_030856525.1 Pseudomonadota bacterium
GCCACAGTTGCAGCCGCAGTTTCTGCCACAGTTGCAGCCGCAGTTTCTGCCACAGTTGCAGCCACAGTTGCAGCCCCAGCCACAACCAGCGCAGCCGTTCGCCCATCAGTTAATGACAAACCCCGCACCCACCGGATCATTGCGTTCGATCACCCAACGCGACGTGCCGAGGATGCTCGCCGTACCTTTGACCGTCGGGCGCACCGCGCGGGTGCCGTTGAGATCGACTTCGCCCAGCAGGCAGCCTTCAAACGTGCCGCTGCCCAGCAACCCCTCGGACAGAATCGGTTGGTTCAAACCGAGTTTTCCTCGCGCTTCGAACATCGCCATCATCGCGCTGGTGCCCGTGCCGCCGGGGGAACGGTCGAGCTGGCCGGCGCTGAAGACGTGGACGTTTTTGTAGAACGCGCCTTCGATCGTCGCCGGGTGCCAGAAGGTGATGAAGTTGAGGTCGTTGATGTGCGCCTCGGTGGGGTGCTGGATCTTCAATTGTCGATTGATCTGGTCGCGCGCCAGCAGGCCGAGACGTGACAGTTCGCTGCCGTTGTCCGGGCTGATGCGCAGGTCGCAATCGCTCAGGTCGATGATGCCGAAGTAATTGCCGCCCCAGACCAGATCAGCTTTGAGGTCGCCATAGCCGGGCAGTGTGATCGGAATGTCCTGGGCCGCAACGTAAGCCGGCACGTTTTCAAAACGGGTCCAGAGCACGTTGTCGCCTTCGGAAGCGACCTCGGCCACCACCAGGCCGGCGGTGGTTTCAAAGCGTATTTTGGTAATGCCATCCGCACCGCGCGGCACCAGGCCGAGCGCGACCATCGCCATGCTCACGGCAATCGTGCCGTGACCGCACATGTGCGAATACACGCTGCCGTCCATGTAGATCAGGCCGGCGTCGAATTCGCTGCTCGATGGCGGCGTGAGGAACACGCCGAACATGTCCTTGTGGCCACGCGGTTCCTGCATCAGGGCCTTGCGCAGCCAATCATAGTTTTGCTCGAGAAAGGCGCGCTTGGCGAGAATGCTCGAACCGGCGGGGTAGGGAATGCCGCTGTGAACGATGCACAGTGGTTCGCCTTCGGTATGGGTATAGATGACATCGAACGTGTCTTGCATGCGCATGACTGAACTCCTGGCTGACGGGCGGATTTAGGGCTATGTATGGCTGGAAGTGGACGGTTATTTGCGTTCTGACAAAAGGTCGAGACCGATGCAGAGGTCGAGAATGATCACCGCGAGCACCACCACGATGATCGTCGCGCCTGACGCGGCGGCGATGGTCGGGTCGACGGTGTACTGGACGTAGTTGAAGAGTTTCACCGGGATGGTGTTGAGGTCCGGCGTGGTGTTGAAGATCGACAGCTCGACGTTGATCCACGACGAGATGAACGCGAAGATCGAGCCGGTGACAATCCCTGGGCGAATCTGCGGCAGCACCACCAGAAAGAACGTCGCCCAGGGCGTACCGCCGAGATCGCTGGATGCTTCTTCCAGTGCACGCTGCTCCGGCGTCAGCATCGACAGCACCGAACGCAGCACGAAAGGCGAAATGATGATGGTGTGGCCGATCAACAACGCCAGAAAGCTGCGGGTCAAACCGAAGTAACCGCCAAACTGCAGCAGCGCTGCGCCGAGCACGATGTGCGGAAATACCAGCGGTGAGGTGAGCGCCGCGAGGATCGTGCCCTTGCCGGGAAAGTCATAGCGCGCCATCGCCAGGGCGGCCGGCACGCTGAGCAGTACCGCCACCAACGTCGCGACCAGGGCGAGCAGGGTGCTGGTGGCAAACGACGCCACGTAGCTGGGGTCACCGAGCATTTTTGCGTACCAGTCCAGCGTCCAGCCCTGCGGCGGGAAGGCCAGGAAAGAAGTCGCGGTCACGGACACGCCGAGGATCACCACCAGAGGCAGCAGCATGTAGCCAAGCACGGCCCATGACACAAGCCTGATCAGCATTTTAGTGATCATTGATTGCTCCCCCGAATGCTGCCGACCCGTCCGGCAAGGCCGACCATGACCAGGGTGAAAATCAGCAGCACCACGCTCAGCGCGCCGCCGTAATTGAAATCGAAGACCGAGCTGTATTGCTGGAAGATCAGCATCGACAGCACCGAAATGCGTCCGCCTGACAACAGCGCCGGGGTCACGTAAGCGCTCGCCGCCAGGGTGAACACCATGATCGAACCGGAGATGATCCCGGGCATGGTCAGCGGCAACACCACATGGAAAAACGTCGATCGCGGGCTGGCGCCAAGGTCCTCGGACGCTTGCTCAAAGGCCGGGTCGACTTGCGCCAGCGCATTACCGGCGGCGAGCACAATGAACGGCAGCAGGATGTAGACCATGCCGATGAGGATGCCGAGTTCGGTGCCGAGGAAGCGGATCGGCGTGTCGATAATGCCGGTCTCCAGCAGACTCTGATTGACCAGTCCTTTGCGTCCCAGCAACACCATCCAGCCGAACGAACGGACGATGTTGCTGGTGAACATCGGCACCACCAGCAGAATCACGCAGGCCCGGCGCCACGCTCGCCACTTGACCACGCGCACCAGATACCAGGCCAGCGGGTAACCGAGCAGCAAGGAAATCAGGGTGGTCAGCGCGGCGATGCGGAAGGTCACCAAAATCACGTCCCAGTGATACTGATCGCCCAGCACGCGGATGTAGTGATCAAGGGTGAAGGTTTGATCGGCACCCTGGGTCAGGCTGGCGAAGATCACCACGGCGAACGGCGCCAGAAAGAACGCGGCGAAAAACGCCAGGGCGGCAAATAGCATCAGCGCCGGAGCGAGCACCTGGCGTTTCATGGCTGTTCACCGATCAGGTGCAGGTGCGCAGGATTGAAGCCCAGACGCACGCTGCTTCCCGTGACCAGATCGGCACGCGGGAAACCCATGGTCCGTGCAACAATCGCTTGCCCGTCGATCAGCGCATGCACCAGCGTATGACTGCCGACGGTGACGATATCGGTCACCGTGCCGTGAATTTCGCAGGGGCGGGTACTCGACGCATCCAGTACTTCCAGATGCTCGGGACGCAGCACGGCTACACCGCTCGGCAGCAGGTCCTTTGCCGTATGGATAATGGGCGTGTGGCCGATGCCCAGACGAATCTCGCCGTTATTGCTGGCCTGATAGCCGATCAGGTTGGCCTCGCCGATAAAGTCGGCGACGAAGCGTGAGGCCGGTGCGCTGTAAATCTCGCTGCAGGCGCCGACCTGCTCGATGCGGCCGGCATTCATCACCACGATGCGGTCGGCGATGGTCATCGCTTCTTCCTGATCGTGGGTGACAAAAATGAAGGCGATACCGAGCTTGGCCTGCAGGTGCTTGAGCTCCAGCTGCATGCGCTTGCGCAGTTTCATGTCCAGCGCCGACAGCGGCTCATCGAGCAACAGCAGTTTCGGTTGATTGACGATGGCGCGGGCCAGGGCCACGCGTTGTTGCTGGCCACCGGACAAGCCGCGAGGGAAGCGCTCTTCCAGGGTTTCCAGGCCGACCATCGCCAAGGCGTCACGCGCCTTCTGTTTCGCCTCATTGCGGTTGACCCCCTGGCGACGCGGGCCGTAGGCGACGTTTTCCAGCACGGTCATGTGCGGAAACAGCGCGTAGTTCTGAAACACCGTGTTGAGCGGTCGACGGTACGGCGGCAGGCGACTGACGTCCTGACCCTCAATCGCGATGCTGCCGGAATCGGGCTGCATGAAGCCGGCGATCGAGCGCAGCAGGGTGGTCTTGCCACAACCACTGGGGCCGAGCAGCACGATGAACTCGCCTTGCTCGATCTCCAGGTGGATGTTGTCCAGCGCCTGAAACGGCCCGAAGCTTTTGCAGACGCTGTCGATGCTCAACAAAACTGACATTGCAGACCTCTTGAGCTAGTTTTTGGCGGTGACTTTGCGGTTCCAGTCGTCGGTCACGCTGGCACGCTGGGCGTTGATCTGGCTCCAGTCGAACAGACGCAACTTGTCGATCGAGCCGCCGACACCCCAAGGCAACTTGCGCGCCACGTCATCCGCCACTTCAACGCCTTTCACCGCTGGCCCCAGGTACAGTTTGCCGGCCAGGCAGGACGCCGCTTCCTTGGTCAGGGCGGTGTTGATGAACTGCTCGCCACCCTTGCTGTTCTTCGCCCCTTTGATCAGGTGCAGGCGCGCGTCGGTGGCCCAGGCGCCTTCCTTGGGAATGGTGAAACCAATGGGTGCGCCCTTGTCGATCAAGTCCCAGGCGCCGACGTTGAAGTGCGCGCCGATGATCGCTTCGCCACTCTGGAAGGCGTTGGTGGCGGCACCCGAACTGTCAAAAAACAGCGCGGTGTCGAGTGCGCCCAATTTGCTGTAAAGCGGGTCGAGATTGTTGCGGTCGATGCCCCAGACATCCGCCATGAAAAACACGAACGGCACCCCGGAGGAGTTAGCCGGTGAGGGCAGGGCGATGGCGCCGGCGTATTCCGGGTTCCACAGGTCTTTCCAACTGGTGGGCGCGGCCTTGATTTCCTTGGTGTTGTACGTCAGCCCAAGTGAATAGAAACCGCTGCTGACAGCGAAGGTATGACCGCCCTCGGCGTAGACGGCTTTTTCCTCGACGTTTTTCAGGTTGGGAATGGCTGCAGCGTCGAGGTCGGCGATAACGCCGGCGGCGTAGGCCAGTTCGCTGATGCCGCCGTCCATCCAGGCCACGTCAATGGTCGGGCTGGATTTTTGTTGCTGGAGTTTCGCCAACGTGGTGGTCGAAGTGCCGACTTCCGCTGCCACAGCGATGCCGGTGGCTTGGGTGAAAGGTTCTGCAACACATTTGAGGAACGCTTCACCCCAGTTGCCGCCGTACAACGCAACGGTCAGCTTTTGCGGTTCCGCCAGGACGGCAGGTGAGGAGATGCAGCCGGTAACCAAAAGAGCAGCGGTGATTTTCTTGCCTGTCTTCAGTTTCATCGTGTGTCCCCTGGGGCGTGGGTGGACGGTTCCCCTTCGTTGCATCTTGCTCGTGTCGAGGATTCGAGCGCTTGCACTTGGGGGCCTTAAAGTTGAATAGTTAGGTCATGCGCACACTCACTTCGACTCATCCGGACAATGCCTTGCCTGACTCGCTCAACGGCGAGTCGGGAGGGCGCCCGCAGCTGTCAGTCGGGCTGGTCCTGCTTGATCAATTCACACTGGCCGCGTTTTCCGGTTTTGTCGATGTGCTGCGCTTGTCTGCCGACCTCGGTGGTGGCAGCCGGCAGATCCATACGGCGTGGCGGGTGATGAGTGTCGACGGATTGCCGCGCACCTCCAGTGCCGGAATTACCCTGGAAGTGTCCGGCGGGCTGGCGCAGGACCTCGACGAATTCGATTACGTGGCCATCTGCGGCGGTAACGACTACCTCAACACCCATTTGCCCAATAATCTGCGGGACTGGCTGCAGCGCGCGGCCAAGAGCCGCACACGCTTGCTCGGGATTTGCACCGGCACTTTTGCCCTGGCGCAGGCGGGCGTGGTCGGCAGCCGTGCGGTGTGCGTGCACTGGAACGTGCTGGACGCGTTTCGCGCGCGTTTCCCGAAGACGCCGGCAGCGGTCGATCATCTGTTTATCGACGAAGGCGACCTGATCACCTGTGCCGGCTCAACGGCCGCCATCGATCTGGGCCTGTATCTGGTGGCCCGTCATTGCGGGCGCGAAAAAGCTCAACAGGCGGTGCGGCACATGATGTTGCAGGGCATTCGTCAGGGGCGGCAGCCGCAGGCACATTTCTACGCCAACCTGGCGGACATCAAGGATGAGCGGGTGCGGCAAGCGGCGCATTACATCGAGCAGCGCATGGACAGCCTGCCGACACTGGATGCCATCGCCCGGTACGTAGGGTTGGGCAGACGCCAGCTGACCCGGGCATTTCAGCAGGCACTTGGGCTGTCGCCCATGGAGTTTCAGCGCTCGCTGCGGATCGAGTATGGCGGCTGGCTGCTGACCAACAGCCACAGCAGCATCACCCAGATCGCCATGGACTGCGGCTTCTCCGACGGCGCACATTTCTCCCGCGAATTTCGCAGTCGCTTTGGTGTGTGCCCGCGCCAGTATCAGCGTCAGCAACTGCCTGGCGTGCAAGTTGCCGATTGAAGATTGGCGCCGTTTATCGGCGGGGCGGTGGAATTTTTTGGAGCCGCTCGACTCAGAGCAAAAAGGAAACAGCTCCCTGAAATGTGAACGTCCGGTCAGGTTTTTTCTACAAAACCCGTTCCTGTGTACCATTCCCGGAAGATTTTCCTCCCCCCCATGGCCGTGATGAGGCCCGACCGCTAGAGCTCACTACATGCAATCAAAAGGCCGCAGCGTCGGTGTTTCGTTGGTGCTTCAAAATTTGCGCGCCGAAACCGCGCCCCTGCACATCGCCCTGGAAGAACGCCTGCCGTTTTTCTCCCCGGTGCTTGACCACGATCATTATCAGCGACTGCTCCAGGGGTATTATGGTTTTTACCAGCCTCTGGAACGACGTCTGCTGGATAGCCATCAAGTGCCGCCCGATTTCCTTTTGACCGATCGACTCAAGACCGCCACCTTGTACAGCGATCTGCTGGCATTGGGGCTGACCGAACGTAAGATCGCTGAACTGCCGCTGTGCCAGTCCTTGCCGATGATCGACTCGCCCGAAGCCTGCCTGGGCGTCTTGTATGTGCTTGAGGGCGCTACGTTGGGCGGTCAGGTCCTGCGTCGCGAAATCGCCGCCCGTCTTGATCTGAATGCTGCCAGTGGTGCGGCTTTTCTTGATGTTTATGGTGATGCAACTGGCCGACGCTGGCGTGAATTTATCGACTACCTGGCCACTTTCCCACTGGAGGCTGCCGCGCGACAGTCCGTGGTGAGCGCCGCCCAAACGACATTCGCCTGCTTCGAAAGCTGGCTCGAGCGCACCGAGGTATTGTTATGAAGCGGTTGGACAAAGACGCTTTTGAAGAACTGCTGGCCAATTGTGACGACGAACCGATTCGTACGCCAGGCGCCATCC
The DNA here is from genome assembly GCA_030856525.1 of Pseudomonadota bacterium. Classification (GTDB taxonomy): domain Bacteria; phylum Pseudomonadota; class Gammaproteobacteria; order Pseudomonadales; family Pseudomonadaceae; genus Aquipseudomonas. The sequence goes on from JALYPE010000745.1 coordinate 6,977, forward strand.
AGCCGCACGGCGTGCTGCTGACCTTGTCGGAGCCGGACATGCGCATCGTGCAGGTCAGCGCCAACGTTGAAACCTTGATCGGCCGGGCGCCGCAGACCCTGCTGGGGGCGACGCTGGCTCAGCTCATCGGCGACGTCTATGCGCGCGAGGTAGAGCAGGCTGCGCAGCAGGACAATCCACTCGACATTCCTAACCTGTATTTCACCCTCAATGGCGCAGTGTTCCAGGGTTTTGTCCATCGTCATCAGGGCGTGCTGGTGCTGGAGCTGGAAGTACAAGCCAGGCCGGCGCAACCCGTTGTCGACGGCAAAGGCAACAATCTGGGGCGCATGCTGCAGCGTCTGCAAGCGGCGAAAACCCTGCAGGCGTTATACGAAATCAGTGTCCAGGAGATTCAGGCGATCACCGGTTACGACCGCGTGCTGATTTATCGCTTCGAAGAAGAGGGCCACGGGCAGGTCATCGCTGAGGCGACGTCGCCGTCCATGGAGCTCTTTCAGGGGTTGTTCTTCCCGGCGTCGGACATTCCCGAACAGGCCCGCGAACTCTATCGCACCAACTGGCTGCGGATTATTCCCGACGCCGACTACCAGCCAGTGCCACTGGTGCCGAAAATGCGCCCGGACACCGGCCAGCCGCTGGATTTGAGCTTCGCCAGCCTGCGCAGTGTGTCGCCGATCCACTGCCAATACATGAAGAACATGGGCGTGTTGTCCTCCATGAGCATCTCTTTGCTCAAGGGTGACAAACTTTGGGGGCTGATCAGTTGCGGCAATCGCCAGCCGTTGCACGTGCCGCACGAATTGCGCAGCGCCTGCCAGACCATCGGCCAGGTGTTGTCGCTGCAGATCAGCGCGATGGAAGCGCTGGAAATCAGCCGCCAGCGCGACGAAAAAAATTGAAGCGCTGGGGCTGCTCAATCAGGCGATGATCGATTCGCCAGACACGGTCTTCGACGGGCTGGCGGCGCAACCGGCCGTGTTGATGGCGCTGGCCAATGCCGGCGGCGTGGCGATCATTGATGACAACAAACTGCATCGCTACGGCAACTGCCCCGAGCCGGAAGAGATTCGTGCGCTGCATAAATGGCTGCAATCGTCCTCTCAGCAGGTTTTTGCCAGCCACGAGCTGTCGAAGGTCTATCCGCCTGCTGCGGCCTTTGCGCAAGTTGCCAGCGGCGTGCTCGCGATGAGTTTGCCCAAGCCGGTCGACAATGGCGTGCTGTGGTTCCGTCCGGAAGTGAAGGAAAACATCAGCTGGAGCGGCGACCCGGACAAGCCGCTCAACCTGGAAGATTCCGACACAGGAATGCGCTTGCGTCCACGCACCTCATTCGAGATCTGGAAGGTCGAGATGACCGGAATTTCCACCAAGTGGAGCAACGGTGATCTGTTCGCGGCCAACGATTTGCGACGTTCCGCGCTGGAGTCAGATCTGGCTCGTCAGGTGGTGCGCGAACAGCGTGCGGTGCAGGCCCGTGATGATCTGGTGGCGGTGGTGTCTCACGACCTGCGTAACCCGATGACAGTCATTTCGATGCTCTGCGGCATGATGCAAAAAGCCTTCAGCTCGGAAGGGCCGCACACCTCGCGGCGCATCAGTCGAGCGATCGACACCATGCAGCAGGCGGCGGGGCGAATGAACACGCTGCTTGAAGATTTGCTCGATACGTCGAAGATCGACGCCGGGCGCTACTCCATTACCCCGCAGCGCATCGCCGTCGAAGAAATGTTTGAAGAGGCTGATTCGTTGCTGTCGCCACTGGCGATGGACAAGGACATCGAAATTTCCTTCACCTCCGAACCGCAGCTCTCCATCCATGGCGATCCTGAGCGGCTGTTCCAGGTGCTGTCGAACCTGGTGGGCAATGCGATCAAATTCACCCCGCGCAGCGGCAAGATTGGCGTCGTGGCCATGTCGGCAGGTGACGAAATCGTCTTCAGTGTGAGTGACACAGGCGAGGGCATCCCACAGGATCAACTGCCGCACGTGTTTGATCGCTACTGGACAATCAAGGAAGGCAACCCTACGGGCACGGGGCTTGGTCTTTACATCACTCAAGGCATTGTCAAAGCGCACGGCGGGCGTATCGAAGCGCAGAGCGAAGTCGGGCGTGGCACAGAGTTTCGTTTCACCGTGCCGAAGTCGGATCATGCGGCGGTTCTGTAACGCCACTTTGCCAGGGAGGCCTGACCTGGATGCAGCGCCTCGGGCCGCTTTGCGAGCGCTGCTGCGGACTTCACACTCGTCGACCGGGTATGCTGCTCGTGCGCCGGGTCGACGAAAGTGCTCATCGCTGAGGTGAGCATTAAGTCCTGGTGGGCCGAACAACATTGCCAAGGGCGCGATGTTCGCCGTGCCGACCTCCCGGTAACCTTGACGGCGTGCAGCGTCGATGCTGCCCGCTCTGATTCTTTCAGGTGATCCCATGTCCCGTTCATTGCTGTCCCTGCTGAACATCGAGCTGCCGATTCTGCAATCACCCATGGTCGGTGTGTCCACACCCAAACTTGCCGCAGCGGTGTCGAATGCCGGTGGGCTCGGCGCAATCGGTATAGGTGCGAGCACTGTCGAACAGGCGCGGGCGATGCTGCGCGAGACGGCAGCGCTGACCGACAAGCCGTTCAACGTCAATCTGTTCTGCCACGCTCCGGCCGTACAGGACGTTGACCGTGAAGGGCAGTGGCTGAACGCGCTTGCGCCGTATTTCGCGGAGTTCGACGCTGCACCTCCCGCTTCGCTGCGTGAGATCTACACCTCGTTCGTTGCCGACACGGCCATGTTGCAAATGCTGCTGGAAGAAAAACCGGCGGTGGTCAGTTTCCATTTTGGTTTGCCGCCGCAGGCCTCGGTCGATGCGCTGAAGGATGCCGGCATCGTTGTGTTGTGCTCGGTGACGAACCTGGCCGAAGCGCGCCTGGCGGAGCAGGCCGGCGTGCATGCGCTGGTGGCGCAAGGGTTTGAGGCGGGCGGGCATCGCGGGGTGTTTGATCCGCAACAGGACAGCGAAATGGGCACCTTCGCCCTGGTGCGCGTCCTCTGCGCGGCGAGCTCGCTGCCGGTGATCGCCGCCGGTGGGATCATGGACGGCGCGGGGATCAACGCCGTTCTGCAGTTGGGCGCGAGCGCCGCCCAACTGGGCACAGCGTTCATTCTCTGCCCGGAATCATCGGCCAACGCTGCGTGGCGCGAAGCACTCAAAGGCCCACGAGCGCACCATACCCAAGTTACCAGCGTGATCTCCGGGCGCCCGGCGCGGGGCATGGTCAATCGCAATTTCAGCGATCTGCACATC